>JAFPXW010000051.1 GCA_017394565.1 Oscillospiraceae bacterium
GTACTGTTGACAGTTGCATCAAGAACGTGCCAAGACTCACCAGTAGTATTGAACATATTGTTACCAATAGAAACCTGAAGGTTAGCGGGTACAGATGCTGTCATCTTAATACCTGTCACTTCAACTTCGCGCGACATCGTGAACCAGGCGTACGTACTCGAAGCTAACATAACAGCCGAAATCATAAGTGAACCAGCAGCAGGGATAAGCTTCTTAGCGGGCGAACCGCCCTTTCTATTCTTAGTATTAGCTTTCATAGTTATTTTCCTTTCATAGTAAGATTTTAGCCTTTGGTGGTGGCTAATGACCTTTTCCTATATCGAATTGCCGTTCATATTTAGGGGACGATTGGCTCTCTTTTTTACGAAAAATGGTCATCTAAACCGTTAGAGCCTGTTATGTCGCGCTCGACAGCATCATGGCGGACACGGTCAGCATTCCGATCGCCGGGACGAGTTTTCTTTTCGCGGACGATTTGTTTGTCTTTTTATTTGTCATAACTCTCACCTTTCGTTTTGTGTTCGGTATCTGCGTTCCGGCGGCTACGGTCCGAGGCAGGTATGCCGCCGATATTACTTGCTGTTTATGTATCTATTATACACCCGATATTACCCTTTGTCAATACTTTTCCCGACTTTTTCCTCGTTCCGCACGATTTTTGACGTTTCTCACAGCGGACAAGCCGCTTTTCTCAGCATATCGCCGAATTCTCATTGTAAATCCGCATTTTCACTATACTCACCGTTGATTCTCACAGCTTTCTCACGCACGTTCTCCCTCTTAATATATTTATAAATTTATCCCCTTCGTATATTCCACGCACAAAAAGAAGTCCCCCTGCTCCTCACAGGGGGATCCTCGCAAAGTCTGTTTTCCACAGATCATAAGCCCTTCTTGCGCATGGACTTCTTGAATTCTGCGTCGATCTTCGCCATCTTTTTCTTTTCCTTTGCCTGGCGCAGGACGTCCGCCTTGCTCATGGGCTTGTCGCCCTTGTCATCGCCGCCGTCCACGAAGGCATTCAGCCGATCCTGGAACGCCGAGCCGGACTCCTTCACCTGCGAACCCTGCGCAGAGGGCTGACCGTTCGGGCGCGGCACGCTGCCCGGAAGCGGCTGGCTGGCATGCTGCACACCGCCGAACTGACTGCCCGGCAGCGGCTGGCTGGCATACTGCGAACCGCCGCCATACTGGCTGCCCGGCAGCGGCTGGCTGGCATAGACGGAGCCGCTCGGCTGGTGGCTATACTGCGACTGATACGGCTGTGCCTGGTACGGCTGCGAGTACTGCTGCTGGTACTGCTGCGAGTAGCCGCCCTGCTGCGGATAGCCCTGCTGCTGGTAGCCGCCCTGCTGCGGATAACCCTGCTGCTGGTAAGCCCCCTGCTGCGGATAGCCGCCCTGCTGCTGGTAAGGCTGCTGCATGGGCTGCTGCTGCATCTGCTGCTGCATGGGCTGCGCACCCGGCTGGAAGACGCCGCCGTTATTCGGCTGGAACACGCCGCCGCGATTCTGCGCACCCGGCAGCGGTGCGGAAGCATACATACTGCCGCCGCCCTGCACCGAACCGGAGGTCTGCCCCGGCAGCGGCTGGCTTGCGTACAGGCTGCCGCCCTGTCCCTGCATATAGCCGGACTGCTGCTGCATGGTGGGATCCATATAACCGGACTGCGGGCCCTTGGGATCGTTCATGGCATTTGCGGCGCCCATGGTCACGACCTCGCCGGCAGCCTCGGCATTCTCCTCCGCGAAGGGATTATCAGAATCGACCTCGACATGATCCACGAACGAACCGTCGTTCTCCGCCTCCTCAAAGCCGAACTTCTGGAATTCGTCCTTTTCTTCTTCCTGTGCCTCCGGCGTATCCTCAGCAGCCTCGGCGTTCTCAGCGGTTTCCGCAGCAGCAGCTTCCGCAGCGGCAGGCTCGCTCTCAGCAGCTTCCTCCGGCTGTGCATCCTCCGCGATCTCCTCGGCCGTGGTATCGATGATCTCGGTGGTTTCGATGCGCTCGTTCTCCGGGATGACCTCGTCGGCCGGCGAGAAGGTCTCGTCCACCGGGATCTCGGCGGTTTCCTTGACCGGAACGATCAGCGGTGTCTGCTCCTCGGCATCCTCCGGCATCAGCTCAGACGCCGGCACTGCGCGGTTGGAAGCGATGTAGATCTCGGTATCGCGGTTCTCCTTGTTCACGCGGCACAGCAGTGCCAGGCAACCCTCGCAGGGCTGGCTGACCTCGCGGTGAGCGAAGCTGACGGTGATGAGCTTGCGCACGCGGCTCTCACCCTCGGGGATCATTGCCATGATCGCGTTATATTCGGGGCAGGCACGCATGAGCTGACCAGCGCTGATCTTGACACCGGTAATGCCGGCATAGATCTGTTCAGAATCTGTCATCAAAACGCAAAGCTCAGCATCACGCGAGGATACGAGGTTCGGCTCCAGCTGGCGGATGTTATCCATCAGCTTGACCGCAAGATTATAGAATTCCTTGTCCATGGATGTGGCTCCCTTCAAGAATGATTTGTACGAATTTTCCCCCATAGACCGGGGAAAGAATGCATACGGTGGGAACAGCCTGCCGGGATCTGTCCGCAGACTGTGTCCGCCCTATGCACTCACAGCACCCTCCCGACGGACGGGAGGGATGCAGGGGGTGCGAAACGTTTTTTGATTAGCCCAGAGAATGCTGGCTGAAGAAGCACGGACGGTTCTTGCCGGCGATCTTTGCGTTGTAGAGCGCTGTGTCTGCTGCAATGATGAGGGCATCCGGAGTGGAGCCGTCATTCGGGAAGCCGCAGATACCGTAGCTCATGGTGATGGAGAACTGACCGGCGGAGATGTTGACAGTCTCGCCGAACAGGGTGCGCAGCTGCTCCACGATGTTCATGATGTCCGCCTCAGTGTAACGGCCCTCGAGGATCATTGCGAACTCGTCGCCGCCGACCTTAGCGCAGGTATACTTCGCGCCGCAGTACTTCTCGAAACGCTCGGAGTAGA
Organism: Oscillospiraceae bacterium; assembly: GCA_017394565.1. GTDB lineage: Bacteria > Bacillota > Clostridia > Oscillospirales > Ruminococcaceae > UBA3855. The sequence goes on from JAFPXW010000051.1 coordinate 2,997, forward strand.
TCTTGATCAGCTCGTCGCCGACCTGATGACCGAAGGTATCGTTGATCTGCTTGAAGTTATCAGCGTCCATGTAGATGATCGCGCAGGGAGTGGTGTTGTCAATGTACTCCTGCAGCTTGTCTGCGAAGAATGCTCTGTTCGGCAGGCCGGTCATACGATCATAGTAAGCGAGGTAGGTCAGGGTCTGATCCTTCTCCTCGATCATGCGGTTCTGCTCGATGAGCTGCTCGTAGTTGGAGGTAACTTCTTCACGAAGCTTGTGGTTTCTCTCACCGTTCATGTAGATGATGATGAGGATGATGATGGTAACGATACCGATTACGACGCCGGGGATCGCACCGATGTTGTGCTGGCTCAGAACCGGTCCAAAGATGGTGATCAGGGTAGAAACGCCTTCCAGAACCATGGATACGATAAAGCCGCGCTTACGGTCCAGCAGCACCATGATAACGGTCATAAGAACCTGTACCTGAGAAAATACACCGTTGAAACCGCTGACGAGCGCACCGGAGTTTTCGCCGAAACGTCCCATCGCATTCAGCCGGTTGATCTGACCGGTGATGTAGTACACGACAATGAACACGATGACGCAGATAATGGTGGCTACCAGATTACCCGACTTTTTCTTTTCTTTGCTCATAACTTTTTTCCCTCTTTTACTTATAAAAATTTGATGTCGTGAACGGATCATGCCGGTTATGACGCGGCACGCCGTTCTCTATCACTCGTCATCGTCGGTTGCACGCTGACGCAGTGTATTCTTGAGTCGCTGCTTCTCGATCTTCGCCTTATGCTCAGCCTTGCGGATCTCCGCGCGGAACTTGTTGCGTTCTACCTGTGCCTTCAGCTCGTCGATATTATCCATGAGCATTTCGTGGTCGAACGCCAGCGAGAGCGAGATATCGTCCTGCGTACCGTAGTGGGTACGCTTTGCGAGGTTTCTCTTGACGACCGCATCAAATGCCTGATGCTTGTCGAGGTGGCTCGCAATGATGGTGTGGTAGTCGAGGAAGTCCTCGGTACTGCGGAAGGACGTATACAGACCATCCGTCGAAACAAAGACTGCCAGCGGCTTATCCGGCATATAGAAATCATTGAACAGGTCGATGGCACCGGAATTACACATAGATGCTGTGAGGTTGGCCGGTGTGGAATCGTCCTCCGTGATGGGCATATCCGCCTCAGAATCCTCATCGATCACGACCAGGCTGCCGTCGCCGATCTGGATGCCGAAGGTATACGTCTTGCCGATGATGCACGCGATCAGCGTGGTACCGTAGATGGATTCGCGTCGCAGTGTTGCGAATTCCTCATCTGTAAACGGCGCCTTTTCCTCTGCTGTGATCGGATGGCCGTCAAAATGCTCCTTGACCGCCGAATTCCAGCGAGAAATGATCGTCTTTTCGAGTTTCCGGATCAGGCGCTTGTGATCGCTGACCAGATTTTCCTCAAACAGTGCGACATCTGCGTAATAGTCCTTCACTACGCCGAGTGTCACTGCTACAGCGAGCTTTGACCCGACATCGCTTCGGAAATGTTTTTTACTGCCGTGACCGTCCGCAACGACTGCGATCGCGTAGTCGTCTGTCGCCTGAAATGCGGACCAGTCCTGGCAAACTGTACCCTTAGCCGTGTGGCTGGCTCCGATAATTGAGTGATTAAGACCGTTAAACACAGCGGGCACCTCCTCCCATTGTAAAGTAGATGTGAAACGAGTTCAATCTCTGTCCAGGTCCTGCGCTGTCATGCAGCGCGGACTGTATGCAGTGCAGATCAGCCATGTGTTACCAGCCCGTATCGAACGGCACGGAGTCTCCATAGCCCTCGGACTTGACGATCTCCTGGATCTGCTGGCCCAACATACGCTGCTTGCTCTCGTAAACATCCTCCATACCCAGTTCGTGACCGGCATCATCCGCGAGCGTCATACTCTTGGAACCGATCTGCGAGGAGGTCACAGCGATGATCTTGATGAGATGTGCGAGCTGACCGCCGGAATAGGCGTGAACCACGGTATCCGGTGTGCCGGTGAACTCTGCGAGCATATCATCATTCGCTTCCTTGCCGATACCGAGTGCGGTTTTCAGGCCGTACTTGTACCAGCTGTTCTTCTTCAGGATGCGCAGACCTTCCTTGTAGTCGTCGGACGGATAGCCGTCTGTCATCAGAAAGATGACCGGTGCAAACGACAGCGACGGGGAATTCAGGAAGCTGTTGCGCGACATACGGATGGACAGCTCCTTGAAGGCAGCGCCCATGCTGGTGACGCCGTCGGCACGCAGACGTGTCCACTCGAAGTCCTCGATGGAGATCGGTTCGGAATACATCCACATGACGCTGTTCGAGAAGGTCAGGACAGCGACCTTGACGTCGGTATCCGCTTCACCGACACGGCGGATCTCAGGGATCAGCTCTTCCATGACGGTATTCAGCTCACCCATCTTGGTGCCCTTCATACTGCCGGACGTGTCGATCAGGAAGAAAATGACCAGGCTCTTTCTTGATACACCAGTCGCGTTCAGCGGGTCGTCATCGTCGAAATCCATGAAGTCATCGTCATCCACATACTCTGCGGAATAGGCAGAGGGATCAAATGCATTGGGATCATAGGCTTGTGTCTGCTGCGGATTATAATCAACAGACTGCTCATCGTCGTCATCGTCATCGAATCCGACGAAGCCGTCCATGCCAACGAAGTCCATAGCGTTCTGCAGTTCTTCGCTCATAATGTAACTCCTTTACTCAAGATTTTATTGAATCCACTGACTTTTCGGCTGAATCTGCCGAATCTGCAGTTTATTCGCTTTCTTCTTCCTCGTTGATCCGTGCGGTCACGCCGCCGAAGTCAACAACAATGCCGCCCCACAGCGGGAAGCCCTTGCCGGGGAGTACATTATAGAACTGACCATCAGGCATCTTGGCACGCCAGGTCTTGTCGGAAAGGTTCTTGATACCGAGCATACCGGGCTTGAGCTTGTTCTCCACCAGCTCGCCGGTCACGGTCTGGAAATCATCCGATGCCACTTCCGTCTCGCAGGAATAGAACTTGCAGCCCAGATACAGCGGAACGCGGTAGTCGCGGTTGCTGAAGGCCAGTGTGACGAACTCGGTGCCGCACTTCGGGCACTTGTAGGCCAGCTCGCCCAGCGGGCTGAACATACAGGAGAAGTTGGTTCTGCCGCACGGACAGCCGATGATCTCGGAACGCAGGCGGATGAACATCTTCTGCCACTCGTTCTCGATGATGCGCTTGTTCGGCTCGGTGATGCCCAGAGTAAAGGACTTGATGAACGCCTCGCGGATGTACGCGGGGTAGATCTTCCAGAATTTGATGACATTGTCGTGGATGCCGCGAACCGGACGATTGGTATCGTTGTTCGGATCATACACGAAGATCGCCTCGGAACCGTAGTGACGCAGTTCGGAGGATTCGGTCAGGCAGATATCCTTGACCACCTTCTCGCCTTCCATCGGATCGCCGCGGAACAGGAGTTTGAACAGCACGACCGCCAGAGAGTACTTGTCGGTCTGTACGTTCGGCTTTTCCAGGCCGCGAACGACCTCGGGCGCCATATAGCCCGGCTTGCCGCCGATGCCGAAGTTTGCGCCGTCGGGGGCGATGTTATCGCAGTCGCACACGAGGATGTCGCCGGTATTGACATTGATGAAGAAGCCGCCGTCGTTCAGGTCCTGATAGCTCTTGCCGGCACGATGGAGCTGGCGGAACGCATTGACGATATTGATGACAGCCGTCACCATCGCATACAGGCTCTTGAACTGAACCGGGACCTTCATAGCGCGTCCGGTCAGCGGATCAATGTCCAGCTTGTAGGTATTGAGGATGTCCACGAAGGAATCGTAGCCCACAGGGCGCACATCCATCAGGTAGCCGAATCCGCCGGTATCCAGCGGCTTTGTCAGATACTTCGGCCACAGGAACTTTTTGGAGGGCGCACCGTCCTTGATATTATTGTCAATGTTCTTACGGAAGGCAGTCGGATTCTTGATCTTGTCCACGTCATACCATTTCAGGGCGTACTGCATATCATTGAATTCAACGAGATATACGATACCCTGACCGCCGCTGCCCAGTACTTTCAGTACCTTGGCAGCACCGCCGTATTCCATTTCGACATACTGACCGATCTGAAGCTCAACCATTATGAACTCATCCCTTTCTCATAATTGAAATTCTTGCGGATCCTCCGGGAGGATCCAGAACATGGCTGAAAGCAGCCCAGATGTTCTGTAAATCAGAGACCGAAGCCCTTCTTGGTAGCTTCGCACTTCACGCCGTTTGCCTGGCAGAACTTATGCACATAGGTATTCTCGTAGCAGCGGATCGTGAGGTTCGGACACATATCGAATGCGTTGTCCTCGATGAACTTCACGCCGTCGCCCAGGAACAGCTTCTTGAGGCTGATGCAGCTCTGGAATGCCTCAGCAGCGATACTCGTGATGGAGCTGGGCAGGTCGAGGATCTCGAGCCCCTGACAGAATGCGAAGGTATTCTCCTCGATCTCCGTCACGCCGTCCGGAATGCGCAGCATGGTCAGACGGGAGCAGGACTGGAATGCACCTCTGCCGATGCGCTTGACATTCGCCGGCAGCTCGATGGACTTGAGGCGCTTGCACTCAGAGAACGCAAACTCGCCGATCACGACCAGGGACGACGGCAGCTGTACGCTCTTGAGGAAGCCGAAGCCGTCGAAGCAGAATGCATCAATGGTGGTATAGCCGTCATCGACCTTGATGGCGTTCTTCCATCTGCTTCTCGATGCCGTCTTTGCGTCATAGATACGCTGCTGGGATACCGGAGGTGCCGCAGGCTTTGCGCCGCCGACCGGGCTGGTAACGCCGGGGATATTGCCGTTCTTCGGGATCGCACCCGGAGTCACTGCGCCGGCGCTTGCAGCGGGAGCCGCCGCAGCCTGAGCCGGTGCTGCCTGAACCGGTGCCGGTGCCGGGGACTCGTAGTCCCAGTCCATCATGAATGTAAAGCACGTCAGGACAAACTCGACAGCGGAATCTGCCAGAAACAGTTCATTGGTCATATACTCGCGAGCCTTCATGATCGCGATCTTCTTGCTGTCCTCACGGCGCATGGTAGAGAGCATATTCTGATTGAGAACTGTGCGGAGCAGACGACGTTCCTTCTCGTATTCCGGGATGGTGTCGTTCATGATCGAAACGAACTGATCCTTGTTATCCAGGATCTCCTCGCCATACTGCTGTACCATTTGTCTGAGTGCGTGCTTGATTTTGTTAGTGGTTTCAAAAACGAGCATAACTTGCCTCCTACATTTTTTCTTTTGGTCGGTCAGGGCCTGCCTCTGGCTCCGGTATGGATCCGGTGCCGGACAGACCGGCGGAAAAACTGTCCTTTGGAAACGATCCTTCGCCAAAAAGCGTTAAAATCCCCGACAAACCCAGGCTGCACGCCCATGCGTGGGACACACGGGTGCGTTTCACAGCACAGATCTGCCGGATATCCAGAAATCGTTTCTTAGAGGCTGTTTAAGATCTGGAGATAGCCGGATTTTCGAGCAGATTTGTGCCGTATCAAAGCGCGAAATCCGCAGGAATACTGTATGTATTGCAAGGATTTCGGGCAAAGATATAGTGCAAAGATGCCGGAATGACGGCTGTCGGAAGATTTTAAACAGGCTCTTATGCGGAACATACATATAATTACATAAATTATACCATACGAATTGGCGATTGTCAATAGTTATCGACTGAAATTCAGTATCCGGAAAAGAAAAAAAGATGCCGGAAACGATTA
>JAFPXW010000052.1 GCA_017394565.1 Oscillospiraceae bacterium
CCATCCTGAACGACGGCTTCTTCTGCCTTGCACTCGATGTCAATGACGCGGTTGACGGCACCGGCACCGGCGTTCGCCTGCACGATGGGGGATTCGCCCGTGGTGAGGATGCATAAACTCCATGTCGGCGTGGCATCAATGCCGCCTGCCTTGTTGCCGCGTGTGCGTCCCACACCCTGCGCGAGCTGATACACATCAAATTTCGACCGTCCGCGGCTGTCCTTAGAAAGCTGCAATTCGTCGATGCAAAGCGGAATATTTCCCAGAAATGCGGCGGTTTTCTCATGTCCGACCTGCGTTGCATTGAAGGTCTGCGGATACTGCCCCAGTTCCGGATCGCCCCAGACGGATGCGGCAAGCATCAGCCCGACCGTCTTGCCCGTGCCGGAATCGACACCCCAGAGATGCACGAAAAACGGCAGTGTTCCAAGCTTCCGGATCAGTACAGACGCGAAAGAAGCGGCAAGCATGATCTGCGCCGTGACGCTTTTGCGCCGGCACTCGACCGCACAGGCAAGCCACTTCTGAAAATCACCCTGCTCCCGTATCGCCTTGAAGATCGTCCCGTAGGCGGCATCGCCGTCAAATGCCAGATTGCTCACATACGGAGAAAAGCTGCCGTCATTTAACCAGCCGAGTCGTGAAACGGAATCCTGTTCCGGGATCGCATCGTAGTTCAGATCCTCAATGTCACACAGGAATTGCGCGAGGGCAGCGGCGGTTTTGGATGTGACTGCCACGCCGACCGCGCTCAGTTCGATGATTTTTTTGGAATCGAACAGCGCTTGCTTGTCCCGTGTGAGATAGCGGATCCTGCCGCCGCGCTCATAGGCGATGACGAGTTTTTCCATCCCTGTGTCGATATTCGTCAGGCGCATCACCGGTGCAATGGGATGGGTGCAGGCGTATTCATCGCGCAGCCCGACCGGTTTCCAGATACCGGACTGGTCGATGTGCCACTCTCCGGGATCCAGCGTGACGCTGCACCCATCATTCTCCCAATGACCGCTTGCGCGGTCAAAGGTCGGATCTTGAATCTTTGCAGGCGGCAACGGAAAAACGAGATGCCGTCCCTCCGCCACCTGCTCCTCCAATCCCCGGTCATACTGCGCACATAGCTGCTTGAATCCGTTCACACCGAGCTTCTTGGCAATTTCGGCAAGCTGTTGTGTCACCTGACCTCTGGCAAATACCGTCTTCTGTTCAGCGATTTCCCGATAGGGGGCATCAGAGTAGAGAAAGTCATCCTTCGTGTACGGCATTCTGAGGATCAGTCCGGTTTCCTCATAGCCTTCACTTCCGCGCAGTGCGCCGGCGATCCTGGTGAAATACTGGACGAACACACCGTCGATGCTCTGTTCCTTGTAGCATTCACGCAGAATGGTCAGGTTTTCCTCCAGACAGGGCTGCGTCATGCCGGGGGAATATAAGAGATCCCCCAGCTTTCCGGCAAACCATTTTAAATCATTCAGGTCGCGCTCCATGATCGCTTCCTTATTCAGCATGATGGGCAACGCGCATCACCTCCTTGTACTTGTCAGGACAAAGTGCAGGGATCAGAATGGCACCTCATCATCCGACAAAAGCTCCACGAATTCGGACAGATCATCCTCGGCGGAAATGGAGGGATCCTATGCCGCCCTTTGTGAAGCATTGGGCGGCACCTCACAGGCGCTTGCTCCGCGCCCCATGACCGAAACATACTCGCAGACAAGATTCTTGTAGGTCTTGCCGTTATAATCGTTCGTTTCGGTGCGGCCGATGCATAGCACCGTGTCGCCCTTTCGGATACCTGCGGCGATTTTTGCCGCCTTGTCCCACGCCTTGCAGCTTGTCCAGATGGTCTGCACCTGATCGCCCTGCCCCTTTCTGCCGACCGCAACGCTCCAGATGGTGTAATTCTTTCCGTTCTGCGTGGTTTTCTGCTCCGCATCTCTTGCGACAAAACCTGCAATGATAAAACTGCCGTCCTGTAATCTGCTGTACATAGCTTATCCCTCCATAATGCTTGCAAAATCATGCGCAGAGCCTGCGCTCCCAGCCGGCGGCGTTTCCTCCTGCGGCTGTGCAGCCGGTACGTCGATGATCTCCGGACGCACTGCCGCGTTTTCTGCCGGCTGCTCCACAACCGTTTCATCCAGCCCATCGATGCCCATTTCCTCGGCAACGTACATCCCCTGCATATCCTCCGGAAACGCCTCGCGCAGCGCCTGCGCCTTGGCGACCTTGCGGATCATGGTGGCTGGCTTTGTCGCCCACTGGGAATTGACACTGCCGTCCTTCTTCTTGCCGATATACTCCTGCATGGAGACTGCCGCCTCGACCGGATGCGAATACCCCTCGACATAGACCTTTGCCCAGCCGCCGACAAGCTCCTCCTCCGGAAGATAGAACGTGCCGGTGCGGTTCTCGATGTGCCCGTCCTCGGTGCGGACGATGATGCCGGCTTCAAAACCGCGAAAGCACTCGCAGCGCTGCGCACGTTTCTCCAGTGCGCCCTTGCCGACCACGATGGTGGCAGGCTGACTGCCGTATTTGATGAGGTAGGCATCACGGACGAACGGGTTCAGTCCCTGATATTTGCACAGGCTCATGAACAGCATCATTTCCTGCTCGGTGACGTTCTCAGGGCTGCCGGTGACGAGGTACTTCCTGATCATGCCAGGCGAGAGCGTCACATCCGCACCTCCTGCCTTGTAGGTGACGGAAACGGGCTTCTTCTGTGCTTTTGTGAGGGTGTTCTGTACTGCCATAATGATTACTCCTTTACAATCTGAAATTCGATCTGATTTGCTCGCATAAAATCGCGCAGGGCGATGATCTGCGCCTTCGTGCCGATCACACGGAACACACCGGTGATCTTCGGTTCATTCTGCGGCTGGGCAGGCGGTTCGGGTGTCGGTATATCCGGAACCTGCGCCGCCCTTTGAACCGCTTTCGGCTCATCGGGAGACACCTGCTCTGCACGCGCCTGCTGTGCGGCTCTCTGTGCATCCCGCCGCCGCTGTTCCTGCTGGACGAGTGCGGCA
>JAFPXW010000053.1 GCA_017394565.1 Oscillospiraceae bacterium
CAGGAGGCCATGCTGACGGCGCTGACAGACGCCATCGGCTCTGTGCTGAAAAAAGGCGGACTCATTCCACAATATACCATTGCGGCCTACAACAGCTACCTGCTGAAAGCACAGCTGAAAGAAAATAAATCACAGAATGATTAGAATAATCGAAAGGAAGTTCTCATAGCATGAAACGTTCCAGTTCCCAGAAGGCATCCCGCAGCAGTGTCGTGATGAATGTCCTGATCTCGCTGATGGCGGTGATCGTGACTGCCGCACTGATCCTTGGGATGCTGCTCAATGCGCCCATTATTTCCTATGAATCGCTGGGAAAAGAACCGACGCAGATGTCCGTGACCAAGTACTACAAAAGCCGACAGCCCGTCATTTATAAGGAGGGCACCATCTCCCGCATGGATGCGTCCGAGGTCGAGTACAAGGAGGAGGCTGACCGCGAGTTCAACGACAAGCTTGACCTGAACCAGACCATCGAGGGACAGTTCACCATCCTGTTTCTGGGCTTTGATTCGGAGGAAAACGGCAGCGGCAAGCTGCACGACGTCAATTATCTCGTGCAGTTCAATCTGCACACGGCGTCCCTGAATATCCTCCAGATCCCGCGTGATACCTTCACGCCGGACTACACGAGCAATACTACCCACAAGTTTAACAGCATCTACAACTGGGGCGACCAGTCCGAAACCCCGATCCAGCGCGTCGTTACGGCGGTGCAGGAGAATTTCGGCGTCCCGGTCGATGCGTACCTGACGACCACCTGCGATAATGTCGTGGAGATCGTGGATATGATCGGCGGCGTGCCGATCAATATGCCGTTCACGATGGTGTTCGAGGCCGACAAGGTCATATACGAAGGCGAGCAGACGCTCACCGGCGAACAGTCCGAGTGGCTGCTGCGTTTCCGCCACGGTTATGAGTTTGGCGATATCGGCCGTGTGCAGGGACAGCGCCTTTTCCTCGCAGCAGCGATGAAAAAACTCATCAGCATGAACAGCCTCCAGATCATGAGCGTGACCAACAAGATCTACAGCGAGGAGCTGATCGGCACCGACCTGTCCCTGGAGGACGTGGCACGTTTGGCAGACCTGGCGGCGACGATCGACATGGATCATGTCAATGTGTTCATGCTCCCCGGCGAGGGCGCTGACGTGCAGGGCGCTTCCATCTGGTCGGTCCACAAGCAGGCGGCACTGGATGTCGTGAATGAGCATTTCCGCACCCAGCAGAAGTCCCTGCGTCCGGATCAGAGCACGCTCGTCGAGTGGGTGCAGGAGGGCTCGTACCGCAATACCCAGTTTGATGACAACGACGCCAATCTCCAGGAGGTTGACGAGAATATGAACAGCGCTGTTCCGAGCCTGAAGGACAGCTACAAGAACCGATATAACTAAAGGAGAGATCATATGACACCTGAGGAAAAGATCAAAGTCATCGTCCGTGCCCTGGATCAGAAACGTGCGGAGGACATCCGCGTTCTCAAGGTCACGGATCTGACGATCCTCGGCGATTATTTCGTGATCGCCAACGGTAATAGCACGACACACACCAAGACACTGGCGGAGGAAGCGGAATTCCAGCTTTCTCAGCTTGGCGTCGAGCCGCATCATCGCGAGGGTATGAACGGTTCGAACTGGTATATCCTCGATTACACAGACGTCATCGTCCATGTATTCTACGCGGAGACACGCGAGTTCTACCGCCTGGAGCAGCTCTGGGCAGATGCAGAGGAAGTTGACATCACACCGTTCCTGGTCAAGGAGGGCGAGCAAAATGCCTGAAACCGGCAAAAAGCTTGTCATCGCCGCCGGCGTTTATCTCATCGCCAAAAGCGTCCTGAACCTGTTTCTGGGCGGATTTGGCATGGGGAATCTCGTGACGCTGGTGCTGGAAGCCGGCTTTGCAGCGATGCTGCTGTTCCGGGTGAAGTACGCAAACTGGATCGTCGGGATCCTCACGCTCCTGATGGCAGCGTATTACCTCCCCGGCAACCTGTCCGGTCTGCCCGGTACATGGGTGTACCTTGCGGAAGCCCTGCTGGATGCCGGCACATCCGTCATGCTGTTCGCACACCCCGGTGTGAAGGCGTATTTTTCCGGAAATACGCAATAAACCGTCAAATCAAGTTTAAACATATACGAAAGAAGGAAATCCACAATGAGCAAATACGATTACGCGAAGATCGAAGCCAAGTGGCAGAAGTACTGGGAGGAGCATAATACCTTCCATGCGGATAATGACTATACCAAGCCGAAATTCTACGCGCTGGTAGAGTTCCCGTATCCGTCCGGACAGGGCCTGCACATTGGTCATCCGCGCCCCTCCACCGCAATGGACATCGTGTCCAGAAAGCGCCGTCTGGAGGGCTACAATGTCTTGTTCCCGATGGGCTGGGACGCATTCGGTCTGCCGACGGAGAACTTTGCGATCAAGAACAAGATCCATCCGGCGATCGTCACCGAGAAAAACGTTGCGCACTTCAAGGAGCAGCTCAAGGCGATCGGTCTGTCCTTCGACTGGGACAGAGAGGTCAACACCACCGATCCGACCTACTTCAAGTGGACACAGTGGATCTTCCTCCAGCTCTTCAAGCACGGTCTGGCTTACAAGAAGGAAATGGCTGTCAACTGGTGTACTTCCTGCAAGGTCGTTCTGGCGAATGAGGAAGTAGTCGGCGGCTGCTGCGAGCGCTGCGGCGGCGAGGTTGTCCGCAAGGTCAAGAGCCAGTGGATGCTGAAGATCACCGAGTACGCACAGAAGCTCATCGACGATCTGAAGGAGATCAACTACCTCGACCGCATCAAGACCACCCAGATCAACTGGATCGGCCGTTCCGAGGGCGCAGAGGTCGACTTCGACACCACCACCGGCGACAAGCTGACGGTTTACACGACGCGTCCGGATACCCTCTTTGGTGCGACCTACATGGTCATCGCACCGGAGCATCCGATGATCGACAAGTGGGCTGACAAGCTCACCAATATGGACGACATCAAGGCATATCAGGAAAAGGCTGCCAAGAAGTCCGACTTCGACCGCACCGAGATGACCAAGGACAAGACCGGCGTCAAGCTCGAAGGCGTCAGGGCGATCAATCCTGTCAACGGCCAGGAGATCCCGATCTTCATTTCCGACTATGTCCTCATGAGCTATGGTACCGGCGCGATCATGGCGGTTCCGGCACACGACGACCGTGACTGGGAATTTGCCAAGGTATTCGGCATCCCGATGGTAGAGGTTGTCGCTGGCGGCAACATCGAAGAAGCAGCTTTCACCGACTGCGCGACCGGCGTGATGGTCAATTCCGGATTCCTGACAGGTCTGTCCGTGGAGGATGCTAAGGTTAAGATCAAGGACTGGCTGGAGGAGACCGGCAAGGGCCACCGCAAGGTCAACTTCAAGCTGCGTGACTGGGTATTCTCCCGCCAGAGATACTGGGGCGAGCCGATCCCGCTGGTCCACTGCGAGAAGTGCGGCTGGATACCCATTCCGGAGGAAGAGCTTCCGCTGACTCTGCCGGAAGTTGAGAGCTATATGCCGACCGATAACGGCGAATCTCCGCTGTCCACACTGGAGAGCTTCATCAATACCACCTGCCCGTGCTGCGGCGGCCCTGCCAAGCGCGAGACCGATACCATGCCCCAGTGGGCGGGCTCAAGCTGGTACTTCCTCCGCTATATGGACCCGCACGACGATGATTTCGCCGTCAGCTCCGAGGCTGAGAAATACTGGGGACCTGTCGACTGGTATAACGGCGGTATGGAGCATAC
>JAFPXW010000054.1 GCA_017394565.1 Oscillospiraceae bacterium
AAGAAAATGCTCTCAACTTTGTGGAATATGCCGCCATACATTTCCAGCCGTTCATCCGTACTACAGGACAGAAGGGCACAAAACCCGCGGAAAATAGCAAAGCCCATTAAAAAGGAGGAATTCTTATGACACATAGAAAGTATTTTGCAGCACTGCTTGCAGCCATGTTACTGGTATCCGCCGCCGGATGCGGCAGCAAGTCCGATGAAACAGCAATGCCCATAGCCAACGGTTCGTTCGGTGACAATGTTCCAGCCGATGCAGGCGTGGATGTGCCCGCAGTAGAATTTGCAGAAGAAGCCGAAGCGGACTACGATGCTGTAGGGGCAGCGGATGCCGCGTATTCTGCCGGCGCAGAGGTTCGTTCCGAAGCCGCAGCCATCAAGAGTGAAGCGCCGAAATCAGAATTCTCTGCCATGGCATCTGTTGACGAGGCAGGCGCGATTTATGATGGTGACGGCGCGGCTTCCTCAGAATACCGTCCGTCCGCAGAAGTTGGTGTCCTGACAGCAGGGGAGTGGAACGACAACAGCAACTGGGGATTCTTTACGAATCTTGTAAATAACGACCTGATCGGCTTCCCGAGCTACGGACTGGATCCCACGCACCGCGTGACGGTGAATGTCACAAATGATTCCGGTGCGCCGGCGGTCAATGCAGAGGTCACACTCCTTGATGCGGACGGCAATGTCATCTGGACGGCGCAGACCGGCAAGGACGGGCGTGCTTATCTCTTTGAAACGAACGGCAGGACCGGCGTGAGCGTCTGCGCAGCCGATGCCACGGCAGCACTTCCGGAAGCCGAGGGCGGCGACGGGCAGGGGAATGCCGCCAAATGCTCCGACCGGACGGCGGAGCTGACCATTTCCGAAGTCCCTGCTGCCAAAACCGCAACGCAGATCATGTTCATCGTGGATACGACGGGTTCGATGGGGGACGAAATGCTGTACCTCCAGAGCGATTTTACGGCGCTCGCACGCGAGGTCGGTGATGCTTCCACGGAGTATGCGGCGGTCTTTTACAAGGACGAGGGTGACAGCTATGTGGTGCGCACCGAAGGCTTCACGACCGATGTGGAGGCGGTATCGAACGCCCTCAATCACGAAACGGCCAACGGCGGCGGCGATGAGCCGGAAGCTGTGGCGGATGCGCTGACCGCGGGATTCATTGACACTGCGTGGAATACCGATGCGGTCAAGGTGGCGTTCCTGATCTACGATGCACCGCCGCACGACGGCAGGGAAACCGAACTCCAGACAGCGATCGAAGCGGCAGCCAAGCAGGGCATCCATCTCGTTCCCGTCGTGTCGTCCAACAGCGCACGCGAAACGGAGCTGTTCGGACGTGCGGCAGCCATCCAGACCGACGGTACTTACGTCTTTCTGACGGATGATTCCGGCGTCGGCGGCGCTCACCTCGAACCGATCATCGGCGACCATGAAGTGGAGAAGCTTCACGATATCATCGTCCGTGTGATCGAGAATTATAAGCAATAACGATGAAAACCCCCGTTTGTCAATCGTGACGAACGGGGGCCCATTGTATTGAAGATTCAGCCTCAGCAGTATTTC
>JAFPXW010000055.1 GCA_017394565.1 Oscillospiraceae bacterium
CCGGAACCGCTTGCATTCGATGCGCACCATCTGGTCGGCTTCACGAATATCCCGTGTGAATTCACCGTCACGGAAATGCCGGAACACCTGAATTCCTCAGACTATTACATGGTCAAGGTCGGCGCGGATGCCATCGCGATGAAAAACGGCAGAAAACTGCGTGACACGATCGAGAAGCGCGGCTCTGCCACGGTTCTCGGATTCCAGCGGAAATTCGATCCGGACGATCAGCAGGATGCCGCCATCATGCAGGCGGTACAGGTGTACTACCGCACCCACGGGATCTACACGCCGGAGGAAAGCCAGCGCATCTCGCAGTTTTACCTCGACCGCACCACCGGCTTCTGGGGACGGCTGTTTGGTGAACATCTCGTCGCGCTGATCCTCGGAAGTGTGCTGCTTGCCGCAGTGCTGTGGTTCGCATTGTCACCTCCGGTCAGCTTCCCGAACCGGGATGTCCTCCCTGCCTGCGGAAGTGTCCGCTACACGCCGCGCCAGATCGACGAGCTTGCCAGCCATCCGGATACGGAATGGGACGCGCACTACAGGTTTTTCCTTGCGCCGGATGCCCTGATCGCGCTCGACTGCGGCATTGCTGCCATTGCATACGAGGACATCGTGAAGGTCAGAAACGTTGGCTCCTGTCTGTATGTCAAAACCCGGAATCACCGCTGGATCATGCTCAGCAACAACTGTCCTGTGCGTGCTTTCCAAAAATGCGTCCAGGACCGCTGCACGAATGCAGAGTGGGATGCATAGTCCCCCCAAAAAACAAACCCCCACAGCTTGCCGAACATGAAGCTGTGGGGGTTTCATTGTTTGCCGTGCAGACGCAGATGGGATGCAGCCGCGCCGCCCATCCGCACCTGCGCCGGAACTCATCCCTTGTTTCTCACACGGGACAAGTGCCGCAGATCGTCGAAACGCGGCTTGAATTTGTGGTACGCGCTCTTGGCACGTTCGCCGTCGCGGTAGTAACGCGCCAGACCGTTGTTCAGATCGACCAGCGTGTCCGCGGTCGAAATGATCTCACAGACACGATCCACGGTTTCCTCGTCGGTGCTTTTTCCGAGCAGATTGCGCACGGTGTTGTGATACTGCACCGTGAATTTCGGCTCGTTCTCCGGCTGCTGCGCCGGAAGTTCCGGCAGCACGACCGCGGATGCCGGCTTTGCATACTGGTCACAGATCGCCGCAAAGCCCGTCAGACCGCCGTCCAGCTGACGCTCGACCTCCTGAATGAATTCCGGATACTCGTGTGCCTTCGCCAGATCCTCCAGCGCACCGAGGACAGTTTCCTCCGGCGCTGCGGATTCTTCCTTGACAAAGGAAGATGCGATCGTGGGAATGATCCGCAGATCCAGCGAATCGTCATGGATAAAGCGCTGGAAGAATTCCGTTCCCAGCTGGAAATCCTTGTCCTTGCTGACGATGTACAGATGCTCCGCCTGATGCTTGCCGATGAGATAGCCCGTGAACATCATGAGCTGAATGTCCAGCGCATTCTTGACAGGATCGCTGTTCTTCAGGCTGACGGAAACCTCGTTGAGCTGTACCTTGGCATCGCAATGCGTGAGTTTCTGGTACAGGTCAAAGGTCAGACCGCAGCGGTTCTGGGTGTAAAAAATATGGAGCGTGTCCTCCGCACCCAGCTGCTCCAGACCGGTCAGACCTTCGATGTAGACATTCTCATAGTCTACCAGATAGATCGACATGGTGTTTCACCTCCTTGTGAATGGGTTGTCCGGATGCCGGAGCCTTCTCCGGTCATTCCGCGGAAGAAAGCGCAGATCTCGTGCGCCTTCCGGCAGCGGAGATCTCCCGATCCCGATGCCTGTATTCTTATTATACCATGAGGAATCGGGTTTGTCAAATTTTGCAGAAAAATACACCGCATCCATGCATTTCACAGATGCGGTGTGTATGAAGCGTATGTTATTTCTTCTTCGTCAGAAACAGCAGACCGAACGATGTCAGCAGCAACAAGCCAGACCAACGCACATCCAAATCACCTGTTCCGGGATTAGACGCATCCGCAGCCGCCTGTGTCGTGCTGGTTTTCGCGGTCGTTGTCTGTGTCGCAGCGGTGGTGGAAACGGCTGTTGTCTGTGTTTTGCTGCTGGTTGTGGCGGCAGCAGTGGTCGTTTCGCTGCTGGTTGTGGCGGCAGCGGTGGTCGTTTCGCTGACCGCTTCCAGCAGGAATTCGTTTTCTCCGGCACTCGTACCGGAAGTGGCGATCGTGTAGACCTTGATCGTATAGGATGTCTGCTCATCAAGGTTTTCCAGAGTTGCAGATGCTTCTTTTGTCAGGGATTTCACGCGCTTTCCCTCCGGACTGGTCGCCACGACCTTGTATCCTGTGATCTGTGCGCCTGCCGGTGCAGACGGTGGTGTGAAACTGACGACGGCAGTCGCACCTGTCCGTTCCGCATGGAGATCGGTCGGATCAGCAGGCGCTTCAGCCGCATACTGTCCATCGTCTGTCACATGAATATAATTGGAATGGCATCCCGCGCCCATCCAGCAGGTGAACAGATAATCCCCTGCCGCGTCCGGTGTAAATTCATACACCAGATTGTTTCCCTGTGTCAGCGTCAGGTAGTTCTCCTCCTGATTTTTCTCCTCTGTTCCCCAGCCAAGTCCGGGGATCTTGATCGTTGCACTGCATCCTTTGAGTTCCGTTTCCTCCGGAACATGGACAGTCCACTGCACGGGTTCGCCAGTCTTGAACACGATCAC
>JAFPXW010000056.1 GCA_017394565.1 Oscillospiraceae bacterium
TCTTAAAAAATGATCGGGTTGCCTGCCCACGCCAGTGCCGCAAAGACGTAATCCTGCGCACTCAGGGATTCCTCACGGGTGAAATTCTCATCGAGGAGAAAATCCGCCGCCCCCACGCATACCACGAACGAATTCTGCCGCGTCTCATCGCGCGAATACAGCATCGTCGTGAGCGTTTCGCCCTCGTAGGTCACAGGATCGTCCGATGTGCCGCCGCACGGTTCGCCGACAGCGCTCGCCGCCGTGCGCAGCATGAGATCCTGCTGCACATTGTCAAAATTGTCCATCACCGCAAAGCGGAAACTCCTTGCGCCGTGCTGATACAGCGGTCGCTCCGCCGTTTCCGGGACGATCGTCATGCCCGTCGGCGCGTGGATCTGATCCACCAGAATGTGATCCTCCTGCTCGCCCAGCATCCGGGACTTGTCGGTCTCTCTGATGCGGTCATCGTCCATGACGATGCAGTATTCCTCCAGAAAACGCCCGAGATACTTGAAGCGGACAGCACCCTCAAATGCCGGTGCCAGCAGCAGCACATGGCCGCCCTGATCCATATACAGATCCAGCGCCTCCACATCCTCCTGCGTCAGATCCTCCTGCGGACTGTTGATGACCACAGCGTCCGCATTCATCGGCAGCTGTGCCAGCACATCGCTCTCCACGGTGTATCCGGTATCTGCCAGTTTTCCCATGAACTGCGTCAATTCTCCCGGATCCGTCGTGCCGTGGTCGGTCGCGTAATAGATCAGCGCCGGATCGGGGGCTTCGGTCATGGGGGGGAGCGTTTCGGAAAGACTGGTTTCCGGTGCGGCTGTGCTGCTGCATCCGCACAGGAGGCACAGCGCCGCTGTCAGGAGGGACGCGAGTTTCAGACGTTTCATGTTACTTCTACTTCCTTTCGGTGATCCACCGTGATCTCTGCAAGGTTATGCGCCCGGATTTTCCCACATCGTCCAGACGCTGCGGATCTGTGTGATCAGCTCGCGGATGCGTTCCAGCTCGGCGTTTTCCTTGCGGTACATTCCGACGATCGTGCGCTCGTCGCTCAGATCCCCGGAAACAGGTTGCAATTTGCCGCCGCCGTAGGTTTCCGCCGCCAGCGCATATGCAAAGCAGATCCCCTGTCCGGCTGCTGCCATCCGGCACATGGCTGCCGGCGAACCGATCGTCCAGACTGCCGAAAAATCATCCGGCGCGATCTGCCGCTTCTGGAGCAGGTTGCACATGACAGCCGCATCCGCACTGCCCTCCCCGGCACGCAGAAGCCGTCTGGTCAGCAGCTGTTTGCCATGCACTGAGCCGTCCGCCGCATAATAGCAGCCGAACGCCAGCTTGCCTGTCGGCAATGCAGTGAGCGTCGGCACTGCGCAGATCTTATCCGTCAGCACGAGATCCAGCTCGCCGTTTTCGACCTGTGCGGTCAGCTCCGCGCTGTTGCCGACGGAAACCGACAGCACCTGCTCAGGGTACTGTGCTGTGAGTGCGGTCAGAAGCTGCGCCGCCAGCTCGTCGCCGAATTCCGACGGAATGCCGAAGCGCAGCGGATTGACGCGGTTGGCCATGCGCTGCAGATCCGCTGCCACGCGCCTGGAACGGCGCATCATGTCCTCTGCCTGACGGCGCAGATACTCGCCCTCCGGTGTGAGGATCAGGCTCTTGCCCTCGTAGCGGAACAGCTGACAGCCGTAGCGGTTTTGCAGATATTTAATGTGCTGCGTCACTGATGGCTGTGTCATGCCAAGCAGACGCGCGGTTTTGGTATAGCTCCTGGTTTCGCAGAGCTGCAGGAAAGTCGCGATCCGAAAGTCCAGCATAAGAATTCTCCTTACTCATCATCTTTTGCCAATCCCAATCCCCTCTGTCACGTTTCTGCCTGTCATGGATTACTGATTACAGAGCTAACAATATGTATCTATTATACACCAAAAGGCTTTTGCTGTCAAGTAGGGAAATCCTGTTTTCCACAGCGATCACGGTGATTTCTCATGATGTATAAGCGTTACTTTGCATCATGATTTATTATTATCATAGCACAGAACGAGGGGGATGTCAATATTCTGAAATGAGAAATTAGGAATGAGTAATTAGAAATTATGGTATCGCTTCGCGATGTTGTTTCATATACGATCTGCA
>JAFPXW010000057.1 GCA_017394565.1 Oscillospiraceae bacterium
AGATTTCCGCCTCTGTACTGTTTTGCGTTCTTGATTATATTAAAATAACGTCGCCGCAGGCTAAGCAGATGCCCAGCGAGCGTGCGAGCGCCGGCAGTCGCTTATACAGAGTAGACACCGCTATTATTCACTATTCACTATTCATCATTCACTATTCATTCCTAATTCCTCATTCCTCATTCCTAATTCACCACAAACTCCTCCGCCCGTTTCTGCCGCTTGACATCGACCATCAGATCAACCAGCGTGCCGTCGGCGGTGTATTCTTCGGAAAAGAGCTTGCCCTCCTCGCGCAGGAGCTGCAAAAAACTCCCCTCGGAGTACGGGATGCACAGTTTCATGCGCTTGGCGGTCTGCGGCAAACCGTGGACAATGGCTTTCAGAAGCGCGTCGATGCCGTCCCCGTGACGCGCCGAGATCCAAACATTCTCGAAATTGCTGTGCTGCGGCACATCCGGCACAAGGTCGGCTTTGTTCAGAACGTGGATCTGCGGAATTTCCGCGCACCCCAGTTCCGAGAGCAATTCCTGCGTGATCTGCATCCGCGCCTGTACATCCGGTTCGGACGCATCCAGAACGTGCAGGATGAGGTCAGCGCTCGCGGTTTCCTCCAGCGTCGAGCGAAAGGCTTCCACCAGATGATGCGGCAGCCGGCGGATCAGCCCGACCGTATCCGACAGCAGCACGCTCCGCCCGTCCGGTAGCTCCAGCGCACGCGCCGTGACATCGAGCGTCGCAAAAAGCTTATTCTCCGCCAGCACTCCGGCATCCGTCAGCATATTGAAAAGCGTCGATTTTCCGGCATTTGTGTACCCCACGATCGCAACCGTGAGGACACCGTCCTTCTTCCGGCGGCTGCCGATGAACTTGCGGTGACGCTCCATTTCTTTGAGTTCGTTCTCCAGCGATGTGATCCGGCTGCGGATGTGCCGGCGGTCGGTTTCGAGTTTGGTTTCGCCCGGTCCTCGCGTACCGATACCGCCGCCCAGTCGGGACAGGGCGCTTCCCATACCGGTCAGGCGTGTCAGGCGGTATTTGTACTGCGCCAGCGACACCTGCACCTTGCCCTCCGCCGTCCGCGCACGTCCTGCGAAAATATCGAGAATGAGCATCGTCCGGTCAATGACCTTGCAGTCGGTCGCATCGGAGATATTGCGCATCTGCATACCGGTCAGCTCCGTGTCGAAAATGAGCATCTCCGCGTCCAGAATCTCGACCTGTTCACGAATTTCTTCGAGCTTTCCGGCACCGATACAGGTCGCGGCTTCCGGAGCCGGACGGGCTTGGATGACAGTCAGGACGACCTCACATCCTGCGGTATCGGCAAGCTCCGCGAGTTCCGCCATCGACTGCTGTGCATCGTATTCTCCGGTGTCGATCCCCACGAGGATGACTTTCGTAAGCGTTTGTTCTTGTTCGATCTCGTGCATAAAAATTCCTTTCGATCACGCCGCATCCTGCTCGTGTCCACGATGCTTCGGATGGCGCTTGTAAGCTTTATTCGATTCCTCACGGCGCGTGACGGGCTTGACATTTCCCCAAGTACCGCGGTTTTTCTGGTCGAGTTCACGCTTCGCTTTCTTGCTGAGCTTCTCGTAAGGGATGAATTTTTCCATAACAATTCCCACCTTTTTTAACAATGCGCCGATAGGCGCACCAAAATTCCTCATTCCTCATTCCTAATTCCTAATTTCTCATTATTTCAACGTCAACCGTTCCCCGTCCTG
>JAFPXW010000058.1 GCA_017394565.1 Oscillospiraceae bacterium
GGTCAATTGTACTGTGTTCCCGCACAAACCGGGAGCGTTTCCGTGGTTAACAGCGCTCACGCAAGGGGCGCAGTTTCGGTCGCAGCGGCATCTGCCGGCGCGGTTTCCGTGGCAGCCGGTGCAGACTCGGTGGAAGGGACTTCCACAGCGGTCGGGTTCTTGAGATCGACGGGGGTTTCGGTCACATTGTAGCCGACTGCGGTGTAGCGGTCAACGGTGTACCAGTCGCAGGTGCTGATGTGGTCGCCGACGAGGTCATAGAGCTGGATGGCGATGGTCTCGTCGAGGTTGATCATCGCAGCCGCCATGCTGGGGCGATAGCTGTTTTTGGCCTCGTAATAATCGAGCGCCATCGTGCAGAGCTGCTCATTGGAATAGAACTCGATGCCCTCCGCGCTGTTGTCGCGCAGGATGTTGAACAGCTCGGACTTGCCGTCCTGCCACTTGACTGCGAGGCTGTCCTCGGAGGTCCACATGAGCTCTGCGGTGGTGTTGTCCTCGGCGCTGCCGAAATGGAACACGCCCTGTGTGCCGTTCAGCTCGCAGGTGAAGCCCAGCCCCATGCCGGTCTCCTGGTCGAGGAATTTGCCGTTATTGTCGTCATAGAACAGGAAATAGCGCTCGGTGTCGTTCTCGATGTCCTTGGCAAGCCAGATCGCGGAACGGAAGCTGTACTGCTCCAGTGCCTCGGACGGTGTGACTGCCTGCGTTTCAGCAGGAGCTGCCGTGGGATCGGAAGCGAGAATATCGGTGTTCAGCGTTTCGACGGGAACGATGGTTTCCACCTCTGTATCGCCGATAAATGATGTCACATCGCTGCTCTCGGTCGTTTCCTCAATATCAAAGTGAAAGCCGTCCTGTTCCTGCTCGCTGCATCCGGTGCAGAGCAGCAGCGAACTGCCGGCAAGCAGCAGTGCCAGGACGCCTGAAGTAACATTCTTCATCACAAATCCTCCATACAAGACGCGCCTTGTGCGCGTACATCTGCAATCATTATAGCCTAAATACTGCGAAATGTCAATGATTTGCCCCCAGATTCGTCAAAGGCGCAAAAAGTCCATGCAGAAAG
Source organism: Oscillospiraceae bacterium (assembly GCA_017394565.1). GTDB lineage: Bacteria > Bacillota > Clostridia > Oscillospirales > Ruminococcaceae > UBA3855. The sequence continues at coordinate 1,070 of JAFPXW010000058.1, forward strand.
CCGGAAATAACTGATGATTTTGCCGGAGAAAATGATGGGGAGGGGGCTTTTTTGGGTGGGGGACTTTCGCACCCTTGCCAATGCTAACAGCTTAGCAAATAGAACAAGCGTCCTTCTTTCCCCCCACCCCCAACCCCCTCCCCAGGGAGGGGGCATCTATGGAGGGTGCTGCGCACCCTCCACCCGCTTCGCAATCGACAAACTCTAAAGTTGTTGGCATTGCACCCCCAACCCCCTGCTCTGCATAAGCGATCAGCGGCGCTCGTTCCTCGCTGGCTGCCTGCTTATCCCCAAGGAGGGGGCTTTTTTGCAGGGTGCTGCGCACCCTCCACCCGCTTGCTTGCTAAAGTTGTTGGCATTGCCCCCCTTGCCCCCCCGTATTGGGGATGCCCCGGATTCTCGATCGGGGACTGCCTTGTCCCCCGATGCGCCGGCGCAAAAACGACCTCCGCCGGTAGGGCAGAGGTCATTCTCTCACGCTTACTCGATGCCAAGCACCGTGTAATCCTTGTCCTCGACCGCCTTGCGGAGGACGGCGTCCTCGGCCGGGGCGGTGAGCGTCACGATCGCAGTGCCCTGCTCGTGGCTGACTTCGGCGGTTTCTACGGCGTCAAGCGCTTCCAGGGCTTTCTTGACAGTGGCTTCGCAATGGGGGCACATCATGCCTTCGATCCGGATGGTTTTGGTCATGGTTGTTTCTTCCTTTCTGTGGGATTTGGGTGTATGCTTTCTGTCGCGCCGCGTGCTGTGCAGGTCGAACAGATTCAGCCGGAGTGCATTCGTGACAACGCAGAAGCTCGACAGACTCATCGCTGCTGCGCCGAACATAGGGTTCAGTTCCCAGCCCGTAATGGGGATCCAAAGCCCTGCGGCAAGGGGGATGCCGATCACGTTATAAATAAACGCCCAGAACAGGTTTTCGCGGATATTCCGGAGCGTCTGACGGCTCAGACGGATCGCTGCCGGAACGTCCAGCAGGGAGCTTTTCATGAGGACGACATCCGCGGCGTCGATCGCCACGTCCGTACCGGCGCCGATCGCAAGCCCGGCATCGGCGCGCGTCAGTGCCGGCGCATCATTGATGCCGTCGCCGACCATGGCGACCTTGCCCTCGCGCATGAGCTTACGGATGACGGCTTCCTTGCCGTCGGGCAGCACGCCTGCAATGACTTCATCCACGCCTGCCGCCTTGCCGATGGCTCGTGCCGTGTGTTCATTATCGCCGGTCAGCATGACCACGCGAAGCCCCATGCCGTGGAGTTCCTCGACGGCCTGCACGCTGTCGGGCTTGATGGTGTCCGCCACGGCGATGATGCCGAGGAGCCTGTCATCTTCCGCAAAAAACAGCGGTGTTTCGCTCTTTTTGTAAAGGGCATCCGTCACTGCACGCATTTCGGCTGTGAGGGAAGTGTGCTGCGTGAGGAATTGCTCGTTGCCGCCGGAGAGCCGCTTGCCGTCAAGCTGCCCCTGCAGGCCGTTTCCGGCAACGGCGCGGAATTCCGTGACATCCGGCGCTTCTATGCCGTGTTCCTGCGCGTAGGCGAGGATGGCCTTGGCAAGGGGATGCTCGCTTTTTTGTTCGAGGGCAAGGGCGGCGGTGAGGAGCTGGGTTTCCGTCACGCCGTCCGCCGGATGCAGACTGGTCACGGCAGGGGTGCCGTTGGTGATGGTGCCGGTCTTGTCCAGGACGACAATTTCGGTGTTGCCGGTGACTTCGAGGGACGCGGCGGTCTTGAACAGGATGCCGTTTTTGGCGCCCTTGCCGCTGCCGACCATGATGGCGACGGGCGTGGCAAGTCCCAATGCACACGGGCAGGAGATGACCAGCACCGAAATGGCGCGTGTCAGCGCGGTATTCAGCCCAGCACCGACAAGCATCCAGATGAGAAACGTCACCAGCGCGATGCCGAGGACGACGGGGACGAAGATGCCGGAGACCTTGTCGGCAGTCCGCGCGATAGGGGCTTTGGTGGCGGCGGCATCGCTGACCATGCGGATGATGCGCGACAGAGCCGTATCGCCGCCGACGTGCGTGGCTTCACAGCGCAGGAAGCCGGA
>JAFPXW010000059.1 GCA_017394565.1 Oscillospiraceae bacterium
ATGCTAACAACTTTAGCGTTTGCCGCAAGGCATAGCAGGGTGCAGGGGGCGCAGCCCCCTGCAAAAAAAGCCCCCTCCTTGGGGATAAGCAGGTAGCCAGCAAGTTTACGAGCGCAGCTGATCGCTTATGCAGAGCAGGGGGGGGGTAAGCAGACAGCCCAAATCTTTGATTTGGTGCTGGTCGCATATGCCGTAGGCTGTGGGGGGAAAGAAACGCGCCTGTTCAATTTGCTAAGTTGTTAGCATTGTCGCCTCACACCCCACCTCTAAAAACTACGTTTTCGAGGTTCCCTATATAAATAAGTACAGAAAAGGCTTGACAAACTGCCGCTGGTATGGTATCATAAGGATGGATTCAGCATCCGATCAGAAAGCGAGGCGTATTATGGATATTTACAGCATGGCGAACAAGATGAAGATGGAGCGCAAGACGATCTTTGACCTGCCCATCCGCGTGACGTTTTACGCGCGTGTTTCCACCACAAAGGAGGAGCAGGAAAACTCCATCGAGAACCAGATCAAGTTTTTCACCGACCTCATCCAGAACAATCCCAACTGGACTTATGTCAAGGGCTATGTAGACCGTGTGCGCGGTGAAGCAGCAGAGAACCGTACCAATTTCATGCGGATGATCGAGGACGGCAAGGATGGTGTCTTTGACCTCATCCTGACGAAGGAAGTCAGCCGTTTTGCCCGCAACACCATCGACAGCCTGACGTATACCCGTGATCTTCTGCGTGCCGGTGTCGGCGTTTTCTTTCAGAATGACAACATCTGCACCATCGACACGGACAGCGAGCTGCGTCTCACGATCATGTCGAGCATTGCCGCTGATGAGGTGCGCAAGCTTTCCGAGCGTGTGCGCTGGGGTCACAAGCGAGCCATCGAAAGCGGAAATGTCATGGGCAATAACCGCATTTTCGGCTATGACAAGCACGACTGCAAGCTTACCATCAATGAAGCGGAAGCCGAGATGGTGCGCATGATCTTCGAGTTGTACGCCACCGGGCAGTACAGTACACGCAAGATCGAGAACCGCCTCTGGGAGCAGGGCTACCGCGGCAGAAACGGCACGCGCATCCATCACAACACCATTTCCGGCATCCTCCAGAACCCCAAATACAAGGGTTGGTACTGCGGCAACAAGGTCAAGGTCATCGACTACCGCACCAAGGAGCAGCGATTCCTGCCGGAAAGCGAGTGGGTGATGTACAAGGACGAGACCGGCGAGGTCGTTCCTGCCATTGTCAGCGAGGAGATCTGGGACAAGTGCAATCAGGTGTTCAAGGAGCGCAGCCGCGCCATCAAATCCCGTGAACGTTCCTTCAAGGACAAGAGCGTGTTCACCGGAAAGCTCTGGTGCAAAGCCCACGACAAGCCCTACTGGAGAACAAGCTACTCCAACAGCGTTTCGCAGGGCAAGCCCGTCTACCAGTGGATCTGCTCCGAGAAAAAGCGGTTCGGGGCATCGACCTGCGCTTCCTTTGCGATCATGGAAGCAGATCTCTACAAGATGCTTGGCGAGCATTTCCAGATGATCGCCGGGAACATCGAGGAATATGTCCGCGATTTCCTGAAGATCTACCGTGAGAGCGACCAGAGCGAAAACACCGAGCGCGTGCTGATCGACCTGCGTTCACGGCTTGCCAAGGAGAAAGCCCGCCGCGAGAAGCTCCTCGATGCCTACACGGAGGATCTCATCACGAAGGAGGAATTCCGTGAGCGCAACGCCGCCTCCAATGTCCTGATCTCCCAGTTGGAGGAGGATATTTTCAACATCGAGAAAAAAGCGGAGGAGGATGTGGACTATGCCGGGGAGCTTGCGAAGATCGAGCAATATTTTACCACGATGTACGCACCCGACCATGAAATGACACCCACCGAGGTCGATGAAATGACACGCGCGATCATTGACCGCATTGATGTTGTCCCCGTCAACGACACCACGATGAAACTGGAGATCAAATTGAAAACAGGGCTATTTTCCGAGATTTCTTACGTTCGGAATGGTGAACGCTATGGTCGGCGTTCTGGCACCATTATGAAGAAGATGATTGATTCCTACAAGATGCAGTAAGCGCCTTGCAGGCAATGCCATGAAGCAAACAAGCCGCCGGTACATTTGCCGGCGGCTTTTGCCTGTCAAAAAAGTGTTTTTGCAGAATCTGGGGTGGCAGCCCCAATCGGGGTGCAGGGGGCACTCCACGGTGCGCCGTTCCATCCCCGGAATTTGTGCATTTTCTATGAACGAGGGGCGCCGGTCTCGTGCGATTTGCCGAAATCTGGGAAAACACGCTGCAAACAATTGACACGGTGTCAGAAATGTGGTATACTATTGATAATGACACTGTGTCAAAATGCCTTGATCATACATGGGCATCACAAAAGGAGAGGATCATGATGAGCGAGAAAATCGTGCAGACGGCTGGCAGGGAGCAGCTGGGGGAATTTGCGCCGATGTTTGCGCATCTTAATGACGATGTGCTGTTCGGCGAGGTCTGGAACGCGCAGGCGATCGACGTGAAAACGAAATGCATCATCACCGTCGTGTCGCTGATGGCGTCGGGCATCACGGACACATCGCTTCTGTATCACTTGCAGAATGCGAAGGCGCACGGCGTGACAAAGTCCGAAATTGCGGCAATTATCACGCACGCCACCATGTACGTCGGCTGGCCGAAGGGCTGGGCGGTATTCCGGCTGGCGAAGGAGGTTTGGAACGAGACCGCGCCGGAGCTGACCGACAAGGACAGGTACCAGAACACCATCTTTTTCCCGATCGGCGAGCCGAATCCCTACGGACAGTATTTCGTGGGAAACAGCTATCTTGCGCCGGTTTCGACCGAGCAGATCCCGATCTTCAATGTGACCTTCGAGCCTGCCTGCCGCAACAACTGGCACATTCACCACGCGAGATCCGGCGGCGGACAGATGCTCATCTGCGTCGGCGGCAGGGGCTACTATCAGGAATGGGGCAAGGAGGCCGTGGAGCTCACCGCCGGCTCTGTCATCAACATTCCTGCCGAGGTCAAGCACTGGCATGGTGCAGCGCCGGACAGCTGGTTCTCGCATCTCGCGGTGGAAATTGCCGGCGAGGAAACCAGCACGGAGTGGTGCGAGCCTGTTTCCGATGCGGATTACGGAAAGCTGAAATAACCGCAGAATATCAATCAAAAACAAAACCCATCGCAGCCCGTGAAAAGCGGCTTGCGATGGGTTTTTGTGATTATGAAAAACAGGTTCTGAGATCAATTCGACTGTTTCTCGATCTCGTCGCATACGCGCTGGATCTCCGGTGCCAGCGCACGGCGGCGAAGCTGCACGATCTGGTTGAAAATCGGAACGGCTGCCGCCATGATGCCAAGCCCTACGATGCCGAGGACGGCACCCGGCGCATACAGATGCGCATGAAACAGCAGGATCACCGCCGTAATAAAGACCGCCGTGCCTGCGATGCCGACCGCGATGGAGATGATTTTTGCCGGTAATTCGCAGCTTTTGTCGAGCCTGCGCAATTGCAGGAGCTTGTCATCGGGGGAGGGGACAGCGGTGTATTTCTGCCGGATGGCTTCGACCTCGGCGTGCCGCGAGGCCGAGTAGGTGTAGCTGAAACGATTATCCATGTGCGGCTCCTTTCCGCAGGCGAACCGTGAAGACACTGCCCTTGCCAAGTTCGCTTTCGACCGAAATATCGGCATTTGTAATGTCAATGATCCGCTTGACGAGGGCAAGCCCCAGACCGTTGCCCTGCGCGGCATGGGACGTGTCGCCCTGGTAGAATTTCTCGAAAATATGCCGCCCCGTGTCACTGTCCATGCCGCAGCCCGTGTCGCCGACGGAAACGACTGCCCATTCGCCGTCCTCATGCAGCGAAAGGCGCACTGTACCGCCGGATCCTGTGAATTTCATGGCGTTGGAAATGAGATTGTGCCAGACGATCGACAAAAGCTCCGGATCGGCGATGATCGACACATCGTCGGAAATGTCGGTTTCGATCTCGATGCCGCGGCGTTCCCATTCGCTTTCAAATTCCAGCAGACTCTCGCAAAGCTGTTCGGACAGGTTGTAGAGCTGCGCCTGCGGATAGATCTGTTGATTTTCGAGCTTGTTGAGCTTCAGGATATTCACCACAAGCGAGGACAGCCGACCTGCCGCCTCGTCGATCGAATCCGCGTAGGCAAGGCGTTCTTCGTCTGTGAGATGTTCGCTTTTGAGGAGGGCGGCATAGTTCCGGATGACCGCCAGCGGCGTTGTCATCTGGTGCGAAACATTTGAAACGAAATCCGTCCGGAGCGTTTCCACGCCGCCGAGTTCGCCAGCCATCTTGTTGATGTAGGCGATGATCTCGTTGTATTCCTCCATGTCCGCGAAGCGCGAGACCGGCTCAATCCGCGTGTCAAATTCACCGCCGGCGATCTTTTGCAGGCCCTTTGTGATGCGCTTGACCGGGCGCTCGGTGAACAGCTTCCGGCGCAGCGTATCCAGCAGCCAGAACAGGAACGCGATGAAGATGACATTCCCGAAAGTCAGCGGTGCGGCGGTTTTCAGCTCCTCCGTGTCAAACTCCATGTAGTGCATGAACAGGAAAAATGAACACGACACCACGAAGGCGATCAGCAGGAAGAAAATGATGAACTTGTACAGTCCGGAAAACCTACGTTTCATGGATCACCGCCTTGTAGCCGAGCCCGTGGACAGTGACGATCTCGAATGCGTCACAGTCCTCGAATTTTTCGCGAAGCTTCCGCATATACACATCGACCGTCCGCAGCCCGGAGGTGCTTTCCACGTCCCAGAATTCGTCCATGAGTGCGGAGCGCGTGAAGGTCTTTTTCGGGTAGGAGAGGAGCTTGTAGAGCAGGTTGAATTCGCGCACCGTGAGGGGGATCTCCTCACCGCGCCAGACGGCCGTGCGCTCGTCGGCATTCATTGTGAAGCTGCCAATGGTGATCTGCCGGGCGCTGTTGATCTTCGCGCGGCGCAGGAGAGCGCCGATCCGGAGCAGGAGTTCTTCGAGATCGACGGGCTTGACGAGGTAGTCGTCGATGCCGATGCGGTAGCCCTTCTGCTTGGAATTCATGTCATCCCGTGCGGTCATGAACAGGATCGGGATCTCCTGATCGAGTCCGCGGACGGTTTCCGCAAACGAAAACCCGTCGATGTCCGGCATCATGATGTCCGAGATGATGAGGTCAAAGAGATTGCCGTACATCGCGTTGTAGGCGTCGTTCGCGCTGAGGCAGCCGGTGGCTTCGTAGCCGTTGCGGTTCAGGTAAGTGCAGACGGTCTGGTTGAGGTCTTTTTCATCCTCGACCACAAGAATCTTGAACATAAGATCACCCCTTTCTGATAGCATAGCATAGAAATGTTTGCATTTTGTTAAAGAACAGGGGGTTCACAGAAAGTTTACAAATAAAAATCCCCTCCGGAGGGAGGGGACAGAGCATTTAACATGAAATTTCGCGCTTTTTGACAATGCACTCCGTCACGCCGGTGAGGACAAGCTCGTCGTGCTGGTTGAATACGCGCAGGGTGAGCTGTGCGAGGCCGTTCCGGGGACTGCGGTCGGTGAGGGACGTGATCTCTGCCATGCCATACAGCGAATCTCCTGCGAAAACCGGCTTGCTCCAGGCGACGCTCTGC
>JAFPXW010000060.1 GCA_017394565.1 Oscillospiraceae bacterium
CAGCGATACTGCCGGCGATGAGTGCCTGCTTCATGTCCGGCGGTTCGGTGTTGGCGGTATTCTTCAGATCCGATGCCAGCGGGCTGCGGTCATTGAAGGCATACATCCGCCCGACATCCTCCTTCCAGACGATCGGCGCGTACTCAGCGTAGGCCTCGTCGTATTCCTCGCGCGAAACCGATCGCTCGTTGTGTTCCCAGACGGTCTTGTTTTTCTGGGTATCGGGGTAGCTTTCCTCGTCGTTCATGAACTCGTCGAGAAAGACGAGCTCCCCTTTTTCGAGCCGGAAATATTTCTTGATGACGATGCCCGAGCCCATGTGGAAGGAGCCGATCATGTGGTTCTGCGCATTGACCGCCGTCAGGCCGAATTCGCCGAACGCCTGCTGTCCCTTGGCTTGCAGCAGCTTCGGTTCGCCGTCGATGCAGGTGTAGATCATAACGCCGTTGGCGTGGGAATTATCGGGCGAAATGAACAGCTCCGGCGTACCGTCGCCATCCACGTCATACAGATCCCAGCGCGAACCGAGATCTTCCTTAGAATCGCCGCCCTGAAAACCCTGCATCCGGCTGTAGGTCGTGAGGACTTTCTGATAGGCAAGCTGCCAGTCCAGCTGTCCGCTGCCCTTCGCGCTGACGGGCAGGCTTGTCACAAGACAAAGACTGAGGACAGCCGCAAGTAATCCGGTGGTTCTCATCCGGTTCCCTCCTTAAATCCAATGTCGGAATACCGCTCAGGTTCGGGCAGCATCCTGCCAAATGCCAACAACTTACCAAATTGAACAAGCATCCTTCTTTCCCCCTACCGCCTACGGCATAAGCGACCAGCACCAAATCAAAGATTTGGGCTGTCTGCTTACCCCACCCCCCTCCCTGGGGAGGGGGCTATCTATGGAGGGTGCTGCGCACCCTCCACCCGCTTGCTTTCTAAAGTTGCTGGCACCGGCATCCTGCCTCACCTTCGGGCATCCTCCTCAAAAAATCTGGTCGATATGTTCGTAAAGTACCATCATCAGCGGCATCGTGGCGATGGACAGCAGCGTGCTGACACCGAAGATTTCCGACGCATAGGCTGCATTGCGCTTGTAGCTGAGAGCCATCATGGTGCAGATGGCGGCGCACGGTGCGCTGGCTGCCGCAAGGACGGTCATTTCCACGATCTTGTCCGCCGGGAACAGCAGGAATACCAGGATCGTCAGCACGGGGATCGCGATCAGGCGCAGGAAGCAAACGTAGAAAATACGCGGTTTCCGGATGACACGCGGCAGATCGGTCTGAATGATGGTCGCACCGGCAACGAACATGGCCAGCGGCGAATTCAGGCTGCCGATCATCTCAAATGCGGACGCGATCAGGCCGCCGGCAACGTGCAGGAAGATCGCAGATCCCGACGCATTCTCCGGCATCGGTGCATCCAGATCCGGCAGTGTGATGCGCGTGAAGAACATGACAAGCCCCACCGCAATGGCGATGATCGCCGGCGAACGCAGGACCTTCAGCAGGGATTTCAGCGACTTATGACCGGACATCTGCATGACGCCGTGTGACCAGACGAAGGCATTGAATGTCGCGATGAATGCTGTCAGGAAGAACACGCCCTCATACCCGAACATCGCCTGCACCAGTGGGATGCCCATGAAGCCGCAGTTGGAATAGATCGCCGAAAAGCGCTCGATCACGGCATCTCTGCCCTCTTTTTTTCGGATGCAGAGATAAGACACGAGAAACGCGATGCCATACGCCACCACGGCCAGCAGGAATGTCCAGCCGAGATCATGCACGAGTTCCGTATTACATTCGCGCTGGAAGGACATCAGGATCACGATGGGATTGACGACCTTCAGCACCAGCGAGGACATCTGGCTGACCGTATCCTGTGACAGCACCTTCAGCTTGAAGCACCCTGCGCCGACCGCGATGAGGATAAGCATGATGACCGCCTGCTGAAATACCACTGTTGCCATGAAATAAATACGCCTCCTATTAATACATACTCTATAACTATACCACAACCCGGCAAAAAAAGCAAGCATCTGACATTTTTTTGGACGTTCGTGCTAAAATTCTGCGGATTCTCCGCATGGGTTTTGGACAGCAAAAAGAGGATGCCCTTCGTCAGGCATCCTCTCAGGCTGTCAAAAAAGTGTTTTTGCAGAATCTGGGGTGGCAGCTCCAATCGGGGTGCAGGGGGCGAAGCCCCCTGCAAATATAGCCCCCTCCCCTCTGGGGATAAGCAGGCAGCCAGCGAGGAACGAGCGCGGCTGATCGCTTATGCAGAGCAGGGGGTTGGGGGTGGGGCACTCTCCGGTGCGCCCTCACCAGAAAAGGGGTTTTTTGACAGCATGAGAGGATGCCCTTGTCAGGCATCCTCTTTCCCATTATTTTGCTTCATCGCTGTCCATATTGCAGCAGCAGCCGGCCAGCATCCAGAACAGCGGTGCGACGGTCACGGCACTGGCGCCGATGACCATTGCCAGGACGTACAGCAGCACCGCGCCCAGGATCGCCGCCTGTACCCAGCCGCCGTATGCGCCCGACTTTCCGCCGCGGACAAAGGCGAACAGCAGGATTGCGATCACCATCAGGAGCATCGGGATTCCCAGCGTTGCCGCCGTGTGCAGATAGAAATTATACGCACGGTCGAACGTATTTGGGTTCGAGGTGATGACGATGCTCTGGTACATCTGCGGATAGACCAGGCTGTCGGGGCCTGTGCCGACCAGCGGATAGTCGCGGATGATCTTCGCCGTGCTGCTCCAGAGGTAGCTGTAGGTGCCGGTGATGCTCTCTGCATCGGCTGCACCGTTGGGATTGCCGTCGTAGCCGGGCACATAGTAGCCGCTGGCTTCCAGACGGTAGGAGCTGTCCTCCCACATGATCGCGCAGTCATACAGCAGCTGCCCCTGCACCTTGTTTTCGGCATTGGTGCCCTCATAGGTGCCGTTGACGGCGGATGCCGCAAAGCTCCAGCCGAGTCCCACGCCGAACGCGATCACTGCCGTGAGGATCACCGCAATGCCGCGTTTTCCGGCTTTTTTCCAGAGCAGGTAGATGCCGCCTAGGACGATGGCAAGCCCCGTGCCGGCAAGTCCGAGCAGGCACTGTGTCTTGACAGCTGTCAGCGCAAAGCACGCGGTGCAGACCAGACAGAGGATGCGCTGTTTCTTGTTTTCCGTGAAGGCCGCCATCAGCATCGCCGGGAACTCCAGCATCACCAGCAGCGTCGCCAGAAAGATCGGGCTTCCGGTCAGTCCGGACGGCAGGAAGGTACGGAACAGCAGCATCGGTTCAAGGTTCTGATAGTAGGACTTGAAGCCGATCGGCAGCGCCTGCAGCAGTCCCCAGATACATTCGGCAAGTCCCATCAGGAGCATCCCGTTCAGAAGTTTCCGGCGGTTGCTGTCGGTGCCGAGCTGTGCGCCCAGCATAAAGAAGCATCCGTAAAACAGGATCGACAGCAGTCCCTCGCCGCGTCCGTCAAAGCCGAACGTTGCGACATTATAATTATACGCATCCCCGGCGCAGAACGAATTCATCAGGCTCACATAGCCCCACACGACCATCGCCGCGAGGATGCCGGTCAGCACCCATAGTTTTTTCGGGGTGACGGATTTCATGAAGCCGATGAAGGTGAACACAATCGCTGCCACGCCGGCGATCGCCAGTGCGATCAGCGGCAGGCTGTAGGTTCTGGCAAATTCCAGCGGGATCGACAGAACCGGCATGAGGATCATAAATCCGAGCAGGATCTTCAGATTGAAGTCCCAGTACTTCTCGGTTTTCATATTCAGAATAAAGTTAGATTTTTCGGTCGTACCGAATATCGTTTTTGGCAAGGATATTCCCCCTTTTGCTTTGATTGCCATAAACAAAATAAGGACGGCATTACGCCGTCCTCACATTGTTTGTTACTTTGCATAATCCACAGTCCGGCTCTCGCGGATGAGATTGACCTTGATCTGACCGGGATACTCCATCTCGTCCTCGATCTGCTGTGCGATCTGGCGAGCGACCAGAACCATCTTCTCATCGTTGATGATCTCCGGCTGAACCATCACGCGGATCTCGCGGCCCGCCTGTACGGCATAGCACTTCTCCACGCCCTTATAGGACTTGCAGATCTCCTCGAGCTTTTCGAGACGCTTGATGTAGTTCTCGTAGTTCTCGGAACGCGCACCCGGTCTTGCGGCGGAAATGGCATCGGCTGCCTGAACGATGCAGGCGATGGCCGTTCTCGGCTCGACATCATTATGATGCGCTTCGATCGCATGAATGACCTCCGGATTTTCGTGTGCCTTGCGGCAGACGTCCACACCGATCTGGACATGGGAGCCCTCGACCTCAGAGGTCAGCGCCTTACCGATATCGTGGAGCAGACCTGCACGCTTTGCGAGGTTGACATCCACGCCGATCTCAGCGGCAAGGACACCGCACAGCTGTGCGACCTCGATGGAGTGTGTCAGGACGTTCTGGCGATAGCTGGTGCGGAACTTCAGGCGTCCCAGCAGCTTGATCAGCTCGTGGTTGACGCCGTGAACATTGGTCTCCAGAATGGCTCTCTCGCCCTCCTGCTTGATCTTATGTTCGACCTCGCGCTTGGCCTTCTCGACCATCTCCTCGATTCTCGACGGATGGATTCTGCCGTCGGCAATGAGTCGCTCCAGGGCGATCCGCGCGATCTCGCGGCGTACCTGGTCAAAGCAGGACAGTGTGATCGCCTCCGGTGTATCGTCGATGATGAGATCCACGCCGGTGAGTGTCTCCAGTGTGCGGATATTACGTCCCTCACGGCCGATGATACGTCCCTTCATCTCGTCGCTCGGCAGCGCCACAACGGACACGGCAGCCTCAGAGACCTGATCGGCTGCGCACTTGGCGATGGCAAGAGAGATATAGCTTCTCGCCTTCTCCTCGCAGTCCTCCTTGATCTGCTGCTCATACGCTGCGACCTTGACGGCCTTATCGTGTGTCAGATCCTCCTCGAGTGTCTGAAGGATATACTCCTTCGCCTGCTCGCGTGTCAGTTCCGAGATGCGTTCCAGCTCATCAAGCTGCTTCTGGCGGATGGCTTCGGATTCCTCCTTGAGCGCATCAGCCTCGCGAAGCTTCTCCTGGAGGGATTCCTCCTTTTTTTCGAGGGAGTCGATCTTCTTGTCGAGGTTCTCCTCCTTCTGATGGATGCGCTTCTCCTGCTTGGTGATCTCGCTGCGGCGGTCACGGATCTCCTTCTCCGCGTCCTGGCGGAGCTTGTAGATCTCATCCTTGGCCTCTACGAGTGCTTCCTTCTTCCTGGCTTCCGCTTCCTTCTCGGCATTCTCGATCAGGGCATCTGCCTTCCGCGCCTTGCGGCTGGCTTCCTTGATGCGGGATTCTGCTTCGTCCGCCTTTGCCTGTGCGGCTCTTTCCGCAGCGGCCACAGTCTGTTCTGTCTCTCGTGTGTGCTGTGATACGCCCTTTTCAAAGCCGCGTGCTTCCGCAGACTTCTGCAGAACGAATGCGACCACGATCGCAGCGATCAGCAGGACTACCAGCACAGCGATCACGACAATGGAACCAGTTGTCATGTGCATTACCTCCTTCGTAAAATTCCTGTATGCTTGTCACTTTACACAGGCGGTAAATGCTGCTTCTTTATTCATTTTTCAAACTTCGCGAGGGGGGAAGCCCCTCAGGTATAGATAACCGCGGCTGTCAAAGCCCTGCCGCAGTGCTACAGATAGGAAGTAATGATATAAAGTACCGGAAAAGCGCGGCTTTTCCGTAAGCTGCAATTACTGCTGCGTAATGTACGTCCCCCTCCGTCTCCGGACAGGAACGAGCAAATCCGTGCCGCACCAGAGTGCTGCACGAGAGATTACTCAAATATCATACAACATTATTATTGTAAACGTTTTTGTGAAATTTGTCAAGAGGATTTTCAAAAAAACTTTCTCCGGCACACGCTTTTCACGAATGCAGCAGATTTCCGGCGGCTTTGTTCCTTGTCAGAGGACACATGAACACGTCCGATGGACAATTTTCATGTCAAAATTCACATCGGGCATGGGATTTGGGGCTACAATTCCGTATAAAGCTACAAAATTCACAATACGGATATGGATTTTACTTGCAAAATGGAAAAGTGTGTTGTATAATAAATACTGTTGTATGCGGAGCGCGGACACACAAGGACGTCGTGGCACGTTTTCCGCAAGTTTTGTTGATGTTTTTTAAGGAGAGAAAGATTATGGCACTCAAAGACATGAATCAGGCAGAGCTTTCTGCATTTCTGGACGGCTGCAAGGCAGCGTATGCAGACTATCAGGCACAGGATCTGAAGCTCGATATGTCCCGCGGCAAGCCCTCCCCGAAGCAGCTTGATCTGTCCGCAGACCTGCTCAACTGCCTGACCGCAGAGGATCTCAAGGGTATGAGCGGCGACTACCGCAACTACGGCGTTCTCGACGGCATCCCGGAGGCCAAGGCACTCTTTGCGCCGATGCTGGGTGTGGAGCCGGACGAGGTCTTCATGTTCGGTAATGCATCGCTCCAGGCGATGTACTTTGCGATCAGCAATGCTTTCTCTCATGGTATCATGGGCAGCACACCGTGGTGCAAGCTGGACAAGGTCAAGTTCCTCTGCCCGGTACCGGGTTATGACAGACACTTCCGCATCACCGAGTATTTCGGCGTGGAGATGATCAACATCCCGACCACCGAGGACGGACCGGACATGGATCTCGTGGAGCAGTATGTCAACAACGATCCGGCTGTCAAGGGCATCTGGTGCGTGCCGCAGTACGCAAACCCCTCCGGCATCGTCTACAGCGACGAGACTGTCAAGCGCTTCGCAAATCTGAAGCCGGCTGCTCCGGACTTCCGTATTTTCTGGGATAATGCTTACTGCATCCATCACCTGTGCGACAACCCGAAGATGATCCTCCCGATCCTGGACGAGGCTAAGAAAGCCGGCAATCCGGACATCGTATACGAGTTCGCTTCCACCGCAAAGATCACCTTCGCAGGTGCAGGCGTATCCATGCTGGCGGCTTCCAAGGCGAACCTCGCTGATCTGACAAAGGCACTCGGCACTTTCACCATCAGCTTTGACAAGATCAACCAGATGCGTCATGTGAAGTTCTTTGACGGCAAGTACGAGAACGTTGTGGCACACATGGAGAAGCAGAGAGCTGAGATGGCGCCGAAGTTCCAGGTCGTTCTCGACACGCTGAACAAGGAGATCCGTCCGCTGGGCATCGGCGAATGGACTGAACCGAAGGGCGGCTACTTCGTATCCTTCAATGCACCGAACGGTACTGCAAAGCGCATCGTGCAGCTGTGCAAGGAGGCAGGCGTGGTTCTGACCGGTGCCGGTGCGGCCTTCCCCTACGGCAAGGATCCGGAGGACAGAAATATCCGCATCGCTCCGAGCTATCCGGAGGTTGACGAGCTGCAGAAGGCAATGGATCTGTTCGTTCTGTGCGTAAAGATCGCGGCAGCTGAGCAGCTCCTCAAGTAAGTTTCGATTATACCTTATATACTTTCTTTCCATATTCGCGAGATCTGCTGTCGGTGCATCCGGCGGCAGATTTTGCATTCTTAAATATAAAATGAACCGCCCTGCTTTTTTCAAAGCAAGGCGGTTTCAGGCTGTCAAAAAAGTCAAAACATCCGTTCTATTTAAATGGCGGTGGGGAAACTACAGCAAAAACGGGGGTAAAAGGGGGCGCAGCCCCCTAAAAATAGAAAAAAATAGCCCCCTCCCCTTTGGGGATAAGCAGGCAGCCAGCGAGTTTATGAGCGCAGCTGATCGCTTATGCAGAGCAGGGGGGGCCCAGGGTGGGGCACTCTCCAGTGCGCCCTCACCAGAAAAGGGTTTTTTGACAAGCTGAAAGGACCGGCTCTCGCCAGTCCTTTTCCCTAATCCTCCTGCCTGATGTCCCCATTATTAATGACAAGTCCGCCGCCCCTTGCCCGTATCGCAAGCTGCAAACGGCTCTTGAAACCCGTCTTGTCCAGCATATCCGAAATATGCCGTTTCACCGTGCTGGTCGCCATGTACAGCCGTTCGCCGATCTCCTTGTTGGATGCGCCCGTCACCAGCTCACGCAGTACCTTGATCTCGGTATCCGTCAGCTCCGTGCTGACGATATTCCCGAACCGCACCACAGGCATACTTGCCGGATAGATGGATTCGCCTGCCATCGTCCTGTCCATGATCTCCAGCAGCGGCTGCTCCTGCACCTCCTTGTGCCAGAAACTCTCGATGCCGATCTCCTTCGCCCTGTCAATATAGGACACCTCCGGCATGGACGTCACGAGCAGGATCTTGATGTCGGGGCGCTGCGCCTTGATCTCTTTTGCGGCATCCAGCCCGTCCGAGCCGATGCCCATGACAACGTCCATCAATACAATATCCACTTTCTGATGCAGCGCCTTTTCGACGGCTTCTTCAGGCGTTTCCGCAAGAGCGACGATCTCATAGTTCTCCGAGATTCTGACCGCCAGCTCAAACATCTGCCTCACCATTTTCTGATCGTCAGCGATCAGTACTTTATATCCCATTTTGTTCCTCCTTATGGTTCTTTGTGATCCTTTGGCAGCGTCAGGAGCATCACAAATACCGGGCTGCTGCTGATCTGCATCCTGCCGCCGATGCTCCCGACCTTTTGCCGGAGATTGGCAAGACCGCCGTTTTCACGGATCTGCGTTTCGGGTGCCTTGCCGTTGTTGGTAAAGCGGAGCGTGTAGCTGTCCGCTGTTTCTTCTGATGTGATATAGGCTTCATTTCCCTGTGCATGACGCAGCACATTCGACACATGAACGGTGATCGCCGAGTTGATGACGGGCACGAGCCGCTCCTCCTCGGGCAGCGCTCCCGTCAGCACCACACTGACACCAAGCTGTCCCGCATGGCGCAGCGTGACATAATACGGCCGCTGCCACGCCTCGCGTTCCTCGTTTTTCAGCAGAGCGATATTTCTTCTCCACAGCCGGAGCATCTCGCCTTTGTCCGTCTGCGCCGGATCCGTCAGATAGCGCTTTGTCATCAGCAAGGTCTGCCCGAAGCTGTCGTGGATATTGATCTTGATCTGCAAGGTCTCCTTCTCCATGATGACATACTGAATGGTGGAGTTCAATGCTTTCAGCCTTGTGTTGATGTAGTCTGCCTGCCGCTGCTTTTCCCGAAGCTCTGCGGTCAGACGGTATTCCTCGGTGATGTCAAAGGCCAGCAGCTCCCAGATGGGGGTGCCGCTCAGCATGACCTTGCGCCTGTCAAAGCTGTAGGCGGTGCCGTCATCAAAGCAGATCACAGGCCGCTCGCCGCTGCTGACAGCATAGGACGTTTCGCCCTTTGAAACTGCATCCCACAGGTATTCGGCGTTGGATACGTTTTCCCCGAACAGCCTTTGGGAAATGCTGTCCATTTTCAGATTGACGAGCTTCGTCAGTCCGCCGTCATAGTAGAAACAGATCCCCGTGGGAAGATGATCGACGCTTTCCTTGACGGAAAGCGCAGAGAGCTTCTGCTTGTGAGGTTTCAGGATCCGGATCAGCTCGCTCCCTGTGATGGCTGTGAGAGCCGCGATCAGCACCATGACCGTGACCGCCGGTATGCCGATCAGAAAATCGCCCGTTCTCGCGATCTGTGTGGTCAGGATCATGTCAAATGTGAAGGAAAAAAGCACCTCCGCCGCCGATAGAAAAAGTCTGCATCTGCTGCGCTCCGTGCGGTGATCGCGTAAGCATACGATCAGCAGCAAAAAGGAGAGGATGGTCAGCCACAGGAGCAGACAGCCCTTGATGCTCTCGGGCAGCGACATGAAATTACCCATTCAGCGCACCTCCCGTATACAGCGTGAAACGGTGCATATCGTCGATCAGCTCTGCCGAAAGGGCAAGCCCGGCAGCCCGGAGCCTCTCACACAGCGTTTTTCTGTCGATATCCACGCGCTCCTGATCGGTTTCCATCACCATGACCGTCCGTTCATCGGGCGCGATGTGTACCAGCCCTGCACGCATCCCCTCCAGTCCCGCTTCAATGACCGCTTCAAACAGGTCGTAGGCGGCGATGATCTGCTGTGAGGGCAGCAAGGTCTGCCTGCCGTTTTTCAGCTCGCATTCGATCCCCAGAAAGCTCATATACTCAAAGCTTTCATGGATGGAGAGATACAACTCGTCCGTGGAGATCCTGTCCTGCTTGTCCGCGATCAGCATCAGGTTGGCGCAGCGCTTGACATAAGTGCCGAGCAGCAGACAGAACTTCATGCGCAGCTCCAGCACGTCCTCGTCCGTCAGGGCCTTGTCGATCTCCACAAGCTGATGATGCGTATGCGCTGCGATCCTGTCATAGAGCTTGTTCTGCGTTTCGTACCGCACCATATCGGCAGTGATCCGGTTCTCCTCCACGATGAGGTCGTTTTCCTCCTCGATGCGCTCGGTCGTCTCCTCGATCTCGCTGTTGATACGGCGGATCGCAGACAAGTCCTCGCTCCACACAACAAAGCCGCCCTTGATGGGCTTTCGGCGAGTGATATGCTCCGCGCTATCCGTGTGTTCCGCGAAATCTGCCGACCGGAACACGATCCTGTCATCGGCGTCCAGCAAGGCGGCATTCACACCGGAGCGTTCAAACAGTTCCCGATAGCCGGTGTTCGATTTGATGAGTCCGATCCGGATGCAGCTTTCCCAGATGCCAATGAACAAAAATGCGTAGATCTCCTGAAGGTTGTAGATCTTGATGTCCGACACCATCGGAGAACCGCCGCAGACGAAATAGACCGCTAACAGTGCCACACCGACAGCAGAACTCACCACCGGAACATACCAGCTTCTGCGGCTCTGGGAAAGCCTGCACTGCCGGATGAGCATCACGAATGCGCTGATGGTCAGCAGGAAGGACCAGATCACGATCGTATAGTACAGCCAGTGGTAGGATACCGAGCCGGAGTAGTCGTGCATATCGGAAAAGTAAAATGCAAAATGGTGCAGATCGTTGGTCATGAACATACACAGAAGGATCCCCGTGGCTGTCCATAATGCTTTTATGCCAGCCGGTGGCTCTGGCATTTCGCTCTTTCCCACATGGCAGGCGGTGCAGAGCATCAGGGCGGGCAGCACAATAAAGGGGATATAGTAGGAGTACCACAGGTATCTGTCGATCAGGAGCAGACCCTGAAAGAAGTAGTACCTGCACAATCGTATGATAAACAGCAGGAACAGAAACACATCTGCGGCAATGATATACCGCCTGATGGATTTATGTAAGATACGTCTGTAAATGGTCGCCCCCCAGACGATCACCGCCGCCGCAAACAGCATTGTAGGGAGTATGACCGTATCAAATATCAGCTGCGAAACAATATTGACCAGAAGCAGCAGACCATATCCTGCGATCCATGCAGGTATGAACGCAGTGTTCTTTTTGCAGAGTGCTTGCATGAACGGATCCTCCTTTGTAAGCCTTGCTTCTATTGTATCTATTTTAGCATAAAGTGCAGCTTTGTGCAAGTGGTGGGCGCTTAGAACCACGGAAATCAATTTTCAGGTTCTGTTAGAAAAACAGGCGCGTTTCTTTCCCCCCACCCCCAGCCCCCTCCCCAGGGAGGGGGCTATTTATGGAGGATGCTGCGCACCCTCCACCC
>JAFPXW010000005.1 GCA_017394565.1 Oscillospiraceae bacterium
ACAGCGCAAAATCCAGCTTGCGGATCATTTGCATCAGTTCTCTGCGGTTTTTCATCGCTTGCTGTCACCTCCTGCGCACTGGAACGGGAAGTCCAGATCCGGAAACAGCGTTCCGCGGTCGATGCCTTCCTCTGCGTCGTAAACCTTCCCCCACTGCTGGTACGGCACATACGCCATGCCCGGCGGTGTGACCGGCGGAAAGACCGAAGTCGGGCGCATTTCATCCGATTCGTCCCACTGTACCGCCAGTTCGTCAAATGCATGAAGTTCCATCTATTCAAACCGTCTGCCTTGCGGCAAACGCTCCTTTCTGGGGTTTCGTCCTCATCTGGAGGACTGATGCAGTATATGAATTATGCGCCGGATTGGTGAAATTTGACTTTCCGGCGCAGATGTGCTATAATGAGATGATCTACAGAAAAGGGGGATTCTCATGTCAGAACTGATGATCAAATATAATGCCTTAACTGCCGAAGAATTTATTGAGCTATGGCAGTCCGTCTGGGACGGTGCGCCGAGTCTTGCACAGACACGGCTCGCGTTGGAACACACGCTGTTTCGCGTGTCTGTTTACGATGGTGAAAAAGTTGTCGCGATGGCGCGTATGATCGGTGATATGGGGCTGGATTACTATATTAAGGATGTCATTGTGCATCCGGATTATCAGCGTCAGGGCATCGGTCGGCGGTTGATCGGGGAATTGTTCAGTTTCATTCGCAAAAACGGCATCCGCGGTACGGAGGTTTTTGTGGAATTGTGTGCAATGCCAGACAAGATCCCGTTCTATGAGAAATTCGGCTTTGACCAGAACGAAGCCAGACGCTTGAAGCAAATGCTCGTGATCGAATGAAAGGAAGAGAATTCACATGAAAATCATCCCAATTGATCACGACAAAAAGCGATTTCTCGACCTTTTACTGCTCGGCGACGAACAGGAGTCCATGATCGACCGTTATCTTGAACGCGGTACGATGTTTGCGGTGTATGATCCCGATGTGCGTGGGGTTTGCGTCGTGACAGATGAGGGCGACGGTGTGCTTGAATTGAAAAATATCGCGGTATCGCCGGAATTCCAACACCACGGTTATGGCAGAAAAATGATCGCATTTCTGGAGGGATCCTACCGCGGATCGTATCAGGTGCTTCGCGTCGGGACAGGTGATTCGATACTCACGCTGCCGTTCTATGAAAAATGCGGATTTCGGGAGGTATACCGGATCGAAGGATTCTTCACGGAAAACTACGATCATCCCATCCTCGAAGCCGGAAAACAGCTTGTGGATATGGTCGTTCTGGAAAAACAAATCTGAATTTTTTTGCTTAGATATTGCAATTTCCGGAAAACTATGGTACAATAGAAATGTATCCGCAAAAATGAAGGAGGGATCACCATGCTGACGAAACTGCTGAGCCGCGAAACCTGTGCGGATTGTCGGCTTTGCTGTATTTTCGACCGCTATGATGTGTGGGAAACACCTGTCATCAGCAAGGAAATGCGCGAGCGCATCCTGCAATTGCTGCCGGACGCGGAATTCATTTCCAAGGGACAGGAATCCTATATTTTCCGTGTGAGGGAACTCGACGAGAACGACCTGTTCACCTGTCCCCTGCTGGATCCCGCAAAGGGTTGCAGGCTTGGCACGGAAAAGCCCTTCGACTGCCAGATCTGGCCGTTCCGCATCATGGAACTCGGCGGCAGACGCGCCATCACCATCGCGCCTATCTGTGAGGCCATGGCGGCACAGCCTGTCGGCACGCTGCTGAAATTCCTGAAGGAAGAACTGGCAGAAACCATTTTCGCCTATGCTGCGGCACATCCGGATGTTGTACAGCCGTATGACGACCTGTATCCTGTCCTGATGTGGGAACCGCGGACATTTTAAAAAAATCTGGAGGAATCATCATGTCAAATCAGAGCTACGAAAGCCCGTTTTGCACCCGTTATGCCAGCAAGGAGATGCAGTACATCTTCTCGGCTGATAAGAAGTTCACCACATGGCGCAAGCTGTGGGTGGCGCTTGCCCGCGCGGAGATGGAGCTTGGCCTGCCGGTAACACAGGCGCAGGTCGATGAGCTGTCTGCGCACATCGAGGACATCGACTACGAGAAGGCTGCGGAGTACGAGAAGAAGTTCCGCCACGATGTCATGGCGCACGTGCATACCTACGGCGATGCTTGCCCGAACGCGGCCGGCATCATTCACCTCGGCGCAACTTCCTGCTATGTCGGCGATAACACGGATGTCATCATCATGCGTGATGCGCTGCAGGTCGTTAAGAGAAAGCTGGTCAAGGTCATTTCCCAGCTTGCGGCTTTTGCGGACAAGTACAAGGCGCTCCCCTGCCTGGCTTACACACACCTCCAGCCGGCACAGCTCACCACCATCGGCAAGCGTGCAACACTGTGGTGCAATGAGCTTCTGATGGATCTGGAGGATCTGGATTTCCGTCTGGGAACGCTCAAGCTGCTCGGTTCTAAGGGAACGACCGGTACGCAGGCTTCCTTCATGGAGCTGTTCGAGGGCGATACCGACAAGATCAAGGCGCTCGAAAGCAAGATCGCTGCGGAAATGGGCTTTGATGCAGTGGTTCCGGTTTCCGGTCAGACATACTCGCGCAAGATGGACTATCAGGTTTGCTCCGTTCTGGCTGGCATCGCGCAGTCTGCGATGAAGTTCTCCAACGACATCCGTCTGATGCAGAATTTCAAGGAGATGGAGGAGCCGTTCGAGAAGAACCAGATCGGTTCGTCTGCGATGGCTTACAAGCGCAACCCGATGCGTGACGAGCGAATCACTTCCCTCGCCCGTTATGTGATGTGCGATGTGCTGAATCCGGCATTCACCGCAGGTACCCAGTGGTTCGAGAGAACACTGGACGATTCCGCAAACAAGCGGATTTCCGTAGCAGAGGCATTCCTCGGCACGGATGCGATCCTGAACATCATGCTGAACGTTACCGATCCGGAGAACGGATTCGTCGTTTACGAGAAGATCATCCGCAAGCGCGTGATGGCGGAGCTGCCGTTCATGGCGACGGAAAACATCATGATGGACGCTGTCAAGAAGGGCGGCAACCGTCAGGATCTGCACGAGAAGATCCGCCAGTATTCCATGCAGGCAGGTGCGCGTGTCAAGCAGGAAGGTCTGGACAACAACCTCTGCGAGCTGATCCTCGCTGATCCGATGTTCATGATCACAAAGGAAGAAATGGATGCCATCATGGCTCCCGAAAACTTCATCGGCCGCTGCCCGCAGCAGGTGGACGAGTTTATTGCAAATTGCGTGAAGCCTGTTCTGGATGCGAATGGCGTTTCGGACGACAAGGCTGAGATCAATGTTTGATTTGATGTGAAGTCGAAAAGACTCCGGTTTTGCCGGAGTCTTTTTTGCAAGTATGAGAGAGTGAAAAATCAAAATCCCCTCGGAATTTCAGTTCCGAGGGGATTTCAAATTACTTATTAGCCTTCTTTGCAGCGATTTCAGCGAGAGCTTCCTTGCGGGACAGGTTGATTCTGCCCTGCTTGTCGATCTCAGTGACCTTAACAACGATCTCGTCGCCGATCTCAACTACATCCTCAACGCGCTCTACTCTGTGGTTATCGAGCTGAGAAATGTGAACCAGACCGTCCTTACCCGGAGCGATCTCAACGAACGCACCGAAGTTCATCAGGCGGACAACCTTGCCCTTGTAGATCGCGCCGACCTCCGGATCGTGTGCGATGGTTTCCACGATCTGGATCGCCTTGCGGGTGTTCTCCATATCCAGACCGGATACGAATACATTACCTTCCTCGTTGATGTCGATCTTAACATCGCACTCAGCGCAGATCTTCTGGATCACCTTACCGCCGGAACCGATCACGTCGCGGATCTTGTCCACCGGAACCTTGGTCTGGAGCATCTTCGGCGCATAGGTGCCAACTTCATCACGCGGAGCCGGGATGGCCTTGAGCATGATCTCATCGAGGATGTACAGACGAGCCTTACGAGTCTTTTCAAAAGCCTGCTCAATGATCGCCGGCGTCAGACCGTCAACCTTAATGTCGACCTGGATCGCAGTAATACCCTTGTGCGTACCGCCAACCTTGAAGTCCATGTCGCCGTAGAAGTCCTCAAGGCCCTGAATGTCAACCATGGTCATGAAGTCGTCGGAATCCGGGAATGTGATCAGGCCGCAGGAAATACCAGCAACCGGGGCCTTGATCGGAACACCGGCATCCATCAGCGCCAGCGTGGAACCGCAGATAGAACCCTGAGAGGTCGAACCGTTGGAGGACAGCACCTCAGAAACCAGACGCATTGCATACGGGAATTCCTCCACGCTCGGCAGAACCGGAACGAGAGCCTTCTCCGCGAGTGCGCCATGACCGATCTCACGGCGTCCCGGACCTCTGGAGGGCTTGGTTTCGCCAACAGAGTAGGACGGGAAATTATACTGGTGCATATAGCGCTTGCTGGTTTCTTCATCCAGACCGTCGATCTTCTGTGCGTCACTGATCGGGCCGAGGGTTGCGATGGTCATGACCTGCGTCTGGCCTCTGGTGAACAGACCGGAACCGTGAACACGCGGAACCAGGCCAACCTCAGCTGCCAGCGGACGGATCTCGTCAATGCCGCGGCCGTCAACACGCTTGCCGTTGTAGAGCCAGTTGCGGACGATCTTCTTCTGGAGCTTGTACAGGCACTCGTCCAGCTTCGCAGGACCGTTTTCGCCGTACTGCTCATCAAATGCCTCGTGAACCTCATCCGTGATGGGCTTCATGCGGGCATCGCGTACATTCTTATCATTGGTGTCGAGCGCTACCTTGACCTTCTCACCGACGAGTGCCTCTACAGCATCGAACATCTCGTGCGGGATCTCCTGCGACTCAAACTCGAACTTCGGCTTGCCGATCTCCTTCTGAATCTCAGAGATGAACGCAACCATCTTCTTGATTTCCTCGTGACCGGTCATGATGGCGTTCAGCATGGTCTTTTCATCGACCTCGTTTGCGCCTGCCTCGATCATAACGATCTTGTTTGCAGAACCGGCAACGGTCAGGTTCAGGTCATTATTCGCTCTCTGCTCTTTGGTCGGATTCAGAACGATCTTGCCGTTAACAAGACCAACACTGATGCCAGCGATCGGGCCGTTCCACGGAATATCGGAGATGGAAATTGCGATGGAAGTTGCGATCATGCCTGCGATCTCCGGAGAGCAGTCCGGATCCACGGACAGCACGGTCATGACCACAGATACGTCGTTTCTCATGTCCTTCGGGAACAGCGGACGGATCGGGCGGTCAACCATACGGGAAGTCAGGATCGCCTTCTCAGACGGCTTGCCTTCGCGCTTGGTGAAGGATCCGGGGATGCGGCCTACGGAATACAGTCTCTCCTCGTAGTCCACGGACAGCGGGAAGAAATCGATACCGTCACGCGGCTTAGCGCTGGCGGTAACGTTCGCCATCACGGTCGTTTCGCCGTAACGAACCCAGCAGGATCCGTTGGAAAGCTCGCAGGTCTTTCCGGTTTCAACGATCAGCGGACGGCCTGCATAGGTCGTTTCAAACTTTCTGTAATTCTCAAACATAGTTTCCTCCTGTATGACCGCGCAGCCATTGCAGTCTGTGCCTGCGTCCTGCCTTGTGACGGCATCCACGCGCTGAAGAGGTAAGAACTTAGAAGCAAAAGGCACGCATTCCAATGCCCTGTCCCTTGCTTCTAACCTCTTACATTCAGAGAGCCTTGCTGCATTTCTTCGCGGCAAACGTGTAATTGATGCACACAAAGGGCAGAGGGGTTCCCCCACTGCCCTATGCTGTGACTTACTTACGGATACCCAGCTTAGCAATGATTGCACGGTATCTTTCGATGTCCTTCTTCTTCAGGTAAGCCAGCAGATTTCTTCTGCGGCCGATCATCTTCAGCATACCTCTTCTGGAGTGATGATCCTTCTTGTGCACCTTCAGATGCTCAGTCAGATCGTTGATACGACGGGTCAGGATCGCGATCTGTACCTCGGGAGAACCTGTGTCGGTCTCGTGAGTACGATTGTTCTCGATAACAGCCGTTTTCTCTTCCTTACGCAGCATAGTGTATTCACCTCTTTGAAAAATTTCTTCCGTAACATAGAGAAGGGCAGGTAAAAATCCCTATCGGGCGTAACCCCCAGTCCAAGTACACGGAACGTTTATATTATAACATACTTTTCTTGTTTTGTAAAGTGTTTTTTCAAATTTTTTAAAACTTTTTTCTTGCTTTACTTCAGGAAACGATATTACCGTTTTTGCCCTTCTTTTTCGGCTCAATGGGAGCCTCCTTGCCGCCCTGGTCTTCAAAGACATTTTCGCCCGAAGTTTCGGCAAATCCCATCTCCGGCGACAGCTCACCGCGCTGCGAATAGTAGGGATCGAAGATGGTTTTCTGAATGACCGGATAACAGTTGAACACGATCAGGAAACCAACGTATGCAGTCGGCATAAAGAACCAGACAAAGAGCATGATAAACGGAAAATACAGCGTCAGACCAATGAAAATGCCCATGATCACCGCACTCAGCACGAGTGTGATGACATTGGTTTTCAGTGCCATGATGCTCAGCGCAAGGGAATCCTTCAGGATCTGCTTGAAGTTCAGCTCTGTCGAAACGATTATCAGATAGCCGTAAAAGCTCATCAATGTGATGACGATCGCGATGCTGATCGTCAGGACGAACAGCACATAGTAGAAGCCGGTGCCTTCCTCGCCGTTCGCTTCCATCGCGCTGATCAGGCGGGGGTACACATAGAAACCGCTTGCCACGGAGGTGGCGACCAGCAGGTCGATCAGTCCCAGCGGACACGCCATCTTGAAGCTGCTTTTGAAGGTTTTGATGAACATATCAAACAGGAAGCACGGCTTTTCGAGTGTAAAATAGCGGAGGATCTTCGCGACCGCCGCCATGGACGGCCCGAAGATCACCGCAAAGATCACGACCATGACTGCGGCGATGATCAGCGACAGCGTCGTGTAGCTTTCCGCGAGATAGAAGATGGAGAGTGCCGCCAGCACCAGTGGGATCAGCGTGAGGCACATCATCATATTCAGTTCCATCAGCTTCCAGAATTTTCTGCCGAGGATCTCCCAGAAGCGGAAGAACGGCTTTTTGGGCGGCGCATTTTTGGCAATGCCGGAGCCTGCCTTTTCATAACTACCGAATAATGGCAAAATATCCCGTCCTTTCTATCCTCTGGGCTTACTTGGAAAGCTCATAGGCACGCTTGGTGCAAGCCTCGCAGCACTTATCCACGGTCTGTTCCAGATCGCCCTTGTACAGCTCATCCAGACCTGCCAGAGTTGTGCCGCCGGGCGAGGAAACCATCTTGATGAGTTCCTCGATGCTGTAACCGGAATCGGTCAGCATCTTCGCGCTGCCGATCAGGCTCTGCGCAAACAGCGGCAGCGAGATCTCCTGCGCAATGCCTTCCTTGGCCGCGTAATCCACGAACGCCTTGGCAAACAGGTAGATGAACGCCGGGCTGGAGCCGTTGATGGCGATGATCTCCTTCATCTTGTCAGCCGGAAGCGCTGCGCTGATGCCGCAAGCATCAAAATAACCGCGGACGGTTGCGAATTCCTCATCACTGGTCGGCTCGCATTTCGCGAGTGCGGATGCACCAACACCCAGCAGCAGTGGCGTGTTCGGCATAACAAGGATGACCTTTGCGTTCGGGATGGTCTTGCTGCGGATATATTCCGCGGTAATGCCGGCAGCGATGGAAACGATGACCGTATCCTCCGTCACGCCCTCTGCGATCTGCGCCAGCACATCGTCAAACATCTGCGGCTTGACAGCGAGGAACACATACTTCGCCGCCTTCAGTACCTCCGCGCCGGAAGCACAAGCCTTCACGCCGAGTTCCGCCAGACGCGCGGTCTTTGCACTGTCCGGATCAAACGCAAAAAGCTGCGTCTCCTTTGCAAGTGCGCTGCCTGCGATGCCCTTCATGATCGCGAAACCCATGTTACCTGCACCAATAAAACCTACTGTAGCCATAATATCAAATCCTTTCTCAGCTGCCCCTGCGGGCAAAAATCACTTGCTTTTATTATACATCAAAATGTACAAAAAAGCAAGTGTTTTTTCGTGTATATCACAGATTTTTCCGCAAAGCTTCACAAAACTCCCGATAGAGGTACAGCGAACCGAATACGATCAGCGGAATTTTGTGCGATCTTGCATAGGAAATGGCCGCAGCGGTACCATCATCGACCGTTGAAAACGCTTCGGATGGAATGCCGCCCCCGGCAAAAACAGCGGCAAGCTCCTGCGCGTTCAAAGCGCGAGGATTGTCGGGCCTGACGGTGAAGATATGTGCAAACCGATCCGCAAACATCGCAGGATAGCCGGAATAATCCTTGTCCGCCATGACACCGGTCAGTGCCGCGCATTTCTGGGTTTTCAAATACACATCCAGGCCATTTTGAAGCTGCCGGATGCCGTGCGGATTGTGGGCGCCGTCAAAGATCACAAGCGGATCACGATGCAGGACCTCAAAGCGCCCATGCCAGTGTGTATGGGAAAGCCCATGCGAAACAGCTTCTTCCGGGATCCTGATCCCCTGCCTGCGCAGCTGTGCGATCGCGTGCATGACCGTATCGGCGTTTGTTTTATGGTAAGTTCCGGTCAGGGAAAGCCGATAGTTCTTCCCGGAAAACACATACAAACTGCCGTTCAGCGCGTATTCTGTTACTGTCCCCTGCTGACCGGAAACTAGATCCAGCAGTGCGGAAAGCGATTTTGCATAAGTCTCGACCACTTCGCAGGCGCTTTTCTCCGTGTCACAGTCGCCGAACACGACAGGACAGCCGGATTTGATGATGCCTGCCTTGTGCGATGCGATCTCCGCCGGCGTATTTCCGAGGAAACCGCAGTGGTCGAGCTGGACGTTTGTGATAATGCTCAGAAGCGGCTGGTCGATGACATTGGTGCAGTCCGAGTCGCCGCCCATGCAGCATTCGACCACGGCGATCTGACAGCGCTCGTCCGCAAACAGTGTGTAGGCGGCCGCGGCCAGAATCTCAAATTCCGTTGGAAGATCGGCCATTGTTTCGGCGATTTCAGCAACCGTTGTGATCGCGGATGCAAACTGCTCCTCCGTCACTTCCCTGCCGTCGATGCGAAAATAATCCTGCACACCCGTCAGTGCCGGTGAGGAAAAATGCCCCGTCCGGTATCCTGCGGCGGTGAGAACGGATGCCAGCATCGCACCGACGGAGCCCTTGCCGTTGGTGCCGGCAATGTGGATCACCGGCACCTGCTTCTGCGGCGAGCCGAGTGCTTCCATCAGCTGATACACGCGGTCCAAGCCAAGCTTAGAACCGCGTGCAGAGGTGCTTTTTAAATAAGAAACAGCCTGTGTGAATGTCATTTTCTGCGAAGCCTCTCCAGTTCGCGCGTAAACGCCTTATTTGTCAGCAGAAGTAGCATCACAGCACTTTCCACGATGGAAATGCCGATATACAGCGGAATTCTCAGACCGACCGACTGGATCGTGTAACCGTAGTAGACCATCAGACCGATGGACTTTACGACCATCGAGCCAAGGATGTGTGCCGCAAAAACGGCGCAAACCAGACGCGCATTCAGATTCCGGAGCAGCGGCAGACGATACATCAGGCCGGCGGTCAGACCGATCAGCGCGGCGCCCAGCGTGATCAACGGGTTGATCGCGTAACCGACGATGAGGCAGCCGATGATATCCGCGGCGACGCCTGTGACCAGACCGATCAGCGGCCCGAACAGGATACCTGCCATCAGGATCGGCAGATTCTCAAAGCTGATGCGAAGCGGCCCGATGTTGAAAGCGAGCAGCTTGCCGAAGACGATGCTCAGCGCGATCAGGAGCGCTGTGACGATCATCACCCGGACATTGCCAAAGAGGCGAAGCTCACCGAGCGCGGTGGATCGGGTGGATTTTGTGGTTTGCATAAAAAAATTCCTCCTTTTCCGCAGGATATGACACAG
>JAFPXW010000061.1 GCA_017394565.1 Oscillospiraceae bacterium
GCAGGGCTGAAATAAGCCCTGCAAAGGAGGTTTTTCTATGAAATACGTTTATCCTGTCTGCATCTATCCCGGCGATGTCAGCGGCTACACCGTGATTGTCCCTGATCTGCCCGGTTGTGTGACCGAGGGCGAAACGCTTGCAGAAGCGCTGGAGCAGGCGGCAGATGCCGCATCCGGCTGGGTTCTCGACGAGCTGGAGGACGGTCGGAAAGCGCCTGACGCATCCAGACCGGAGGACATCCGCGCGGACGAGTACGAAAACGGATTTGTCAGCGTCGTGATGCTCGATATGGATGCCTATGCCGAGAAGTACGGCAGCAAGGC
Organism: Oscillospiraceae bacterium; assembly: GCA_017394565.1. Taxonomy (GTDB): domain Bacteria; phylum Bacillota; class Clostridia; order Oscillospirales; family Ruminococcaceae; genus UBA3855. The sequence goes on from JAFPXW010000061.1 coordinate 325, forward strand.
AGTCCGGAAGAACTGCACCATCCCTGCGTGGCTCAACACCGCTGCGGAGAACGCACATCTGAACTTCTCCCAGATCCTGCAAACTGCTTTGCAGGAGAAGCTCCACCTGTCCTGACCGTTTCCCACGAAGCCCCTGCGCGGTAATATTGACAAATCCACCCGAATCGTGCTATAATAGAATCATCCAAAGGGGGTGTCTGTATGACAAGTAAAGAATTCGATCTTCTGATCGCACTGATCCTCGAAATGCTTCATAACGGGCAGACCGAGAAGGTCATCGCGCTGCTGGAAGAAGCACGCGGCAAGGCGGACGACAACACCAAGAACTAACTCACACGAAAGCCCTCAGCACGCCACTGGGGGCTTTCGCATCACATCCCCCCGAACACCTCTGCGATCGCGTCCTCGTCCACCTGAAACGGCAGGGCGATGCGGCGCTGGAGTTCTGCCATGCGCTTTTTCTGCTCCTTGCCCTTGATCTTCGAGAGGTCGGTGCCGCGGAGGCCGATGCGTTCCATCGAGCGCGATTCCGTCGGCAGCGCCAGAAACAGCGCCTTGAATTCCCACCAGTGCAGATAGTCCAGCCGCAGCAAGTCCATCCCGTAATACCGCCGGAAATCGCCCAGCACATATTTCGCATCCTGCTCCCAGTCCCAGACCGGCGGCTTGGCGTATGGTTCCGTTTCCGCGTCCTGCTCCGGACGATCCGGTTCCAGCGGCATCGCTTCACAAAAATACCGCAGACCTTCGACAATTTCCCTCGTCAAAGGCTGCGGTGTCAAGAGCCATTCGGTCAGCATGGCGGCTTTCATCCGGTCGTCCAGCGTCTTGTCGCCGAGCAGCAGGATGAATTTCACCCAGTCCCGAAAATCCGTCACGATCGGGAGCTGCCGCCCGTCCGCTTCGATGCAGTCGGGCAGCGGTTCGGTCAGGAGCGAGATCATGCCTTGTCAGCTTTCGCGGACTTCTCCGCAGTGCGGCGCTGCGCACGGTTCGGCGTGTACTTGCGCACCATCTGCGCGTGACGCTCGGTGCGCTCCGCGGTCTGCGCCTGCACGAACGCGAGAAAGCTGTCATACGCCTCCTCGCACTTGCCGATGTGCAGTCCCTCGCCGAGCAGTGCATCCGCCGTACCTGCGCCGAAGATCGTGTCAAACAGGAAGCGGATCGCCTCGCAGTAGACGCGCAGCTTTCCGGCAGTGGAAGCGGTTTCCTCCTGCTCGCCGAAACGCTCCTGCATCGCAGCAAAAGCGTTCTCATAGCGCTCGATGGTGTTCACGTCGTCCATGTCGAGAACGAGCGACACACCGGAAAATTCCCATGTTGTGTTCATAAGTGCCTCCCTTTCGTTCAATGAGGAATGAGAAATGAGGAATTAGAAATGATCGCCGTCAGGCGCACCACAATTCCTCACTCCTCATTCCTAATTCCTAATTAGCCCTCGTCCGCCGTGAACGTGATCGTCTGGTAGTTGTCGGTGGTCGTGACCGTTCCGGTCGTCAGCTCGCCATTTGCCTTGAAGGTGCCGGAGTAGGTGTAGATGTTGGCATCATCGCCTTCCGTGCCGGGGATGACGGCATAATTCCGGAATGTGGCGGAATTGTCCGCCGTATCCACGATTAGGATGGGA
>JAFPXW010000062.1 GCA_017394565.1 Oscillospiraceae bacterium
GTGAGATGCACGGTGCGATGTTCGCGGTTTACTTCATTCCGGCGATCGTTGTCTGCGCAGGCGTGATCGTGATCCTGAGGAGACGTAACAAATGAGTGAAGAACAGAAAAAACCGGAATATGTCGCTGAAAATGCCGATGCGGAAGCAGATACCATCTTCGGCGGCACACCTGCGGCGGCTCCTGCTGCCGCACCCAAGAAAAAACTTTCCAAGAGTGTCAGAGGACTCATCATTGCGGTTTCGGCACTTGTCGGTATCTCGGTCGGCATCACGGCAGTGATGCTGATGCGCGGGGACGATGCGCCTGACGACAGCCAGACGGATTCCACCGCGGCAGAGAGCATTTCGCTCAATGTCGTGGATGCTGAGAACCTGACCGACATCGAGGTCAAGGGCGCAGAGCCCTTCCATGTGACGAGAACGTTCCGCGGACGTGCGGATGTGGCTTCGACCTACACGATCGAAGGCTTCGAGGATCTGGCACTGGACACCAATCTGCTCTCGACGCTCGCCAATAACGGCTGTGCGCTCGAAGCGGATTCGCTCATCGAGGAGCAGGCGGCTGACCTCGGCAAATACGGCCTGGCTGATCCGATGGCAGATGTCACGCTCACCTATGAGGACGGATCGGAATTCCAGTTCCTCGTGGGCGACAAATCGCCGATGGACAGCTCCAAGACCTATTGTGCGGTTGGCGGCGATGTGTACCTGATCCGTACTTCACTCGTTTCCAATTACGCCAAGCTGCCGATGCAGTTCCTCTCGACGACCATCCTGGAGGAAACGAACGATGCATCCTACCCGATCGTGGAGAATCTCCGCATCGAACGGCAGGATCTCGACTGGGACATCTATATGGAATACGACCACGAAAGCGCCGAGGATGACACCGCAGGCGGTACTGCCGCGACACACGTCATGCTCGAACCGCTGTTCTCTTACCTGAATGTGGAGAAATCCAAGGACATCACCAACGGAATGTTCGGCTTGTCTGCGGCAGAGGTCGCACTGGTGCATCCGGAGGAAGCCGACTTCCAGAAATGCGGACTCGATGAACCGTTCTGCACGGTGACGATGAACACAGACGACGGTGAATGCCGCGTGCTGACCATCGGCAGCCAATACGACACCGCGGACGGCAAGACACTCTATTACACTTATCTCGACGGCGTGAATGAGATCTTCGGCGTGTCGGCAGACAGTGCCAAGTGGATCACCGTGCAGCCAAACGACATCACGGCTGCCAACATCTTTGTGACGAATGTGTGGAATATCGGCACGCTGGAGATCAGGGACAAGGACAATGAACTGACCTTTACCGGCGAGGGCACGAGTCAGGAGGATTACGTTGTTCAGAAAAACGGCGAAACCTGCGATACCGAGCGCTTCCGCACACTGTACCGGTTCCTGCTCTTTGTGTATGGCGAGGAACTGTACATCGGGGATCTGCCGGACGGCGAACCGGATGCCGAGGTGCATCTGACCACGCAGAACGGTAAGGAAGACTATACCATCAGTTTCTACAAAGTCAGCGACCTGAAGACGATCGTCGCGCGTGACGGTGTGCCGAGTTATGTCATCCGCACCTCCGCACTCGATACCCTCAGCTATAACCTGAGCATCTTCGACGAGACTGACACGGAATTCAAAACCACATGGCAGTAAGAATACGCAGATGCGAATTCATTTGCCGCACGCAGAAAGGAGTTAGATATGGATTTCATGACGTATAAGGGTTATCCTCTCGTCCGGAAGGGGGACGATATGTATTTCGGATTTATGAGTGATCCGTTTGTCATCATGCTTCACGCAGAGGATCAGAAGGAAATGAACGGCATCTCTGTCGCACAGAAGGTGCGTTTCTACCAGATGAGTACGGATGAGAAGCTCAATCCCATCGAAGCGATCGTCAAGACCGGCGAGCGCGGCTCTCTCTACGAGGCACTTGATGTGGCAAGCACCTGGCTCAAAAGAGCGAACGAGGCATAAGAAATGATCAGACTTCCTCCTTTGCGGCTGCAGGGGAGGAATGTACTTGAAGGGAGATTTTGACTCATGAAAAACAGATGGATCGCAGGCGTTCTGGCGTTTGCAGCATTCACAGGTCTGATGACAGGCTGCGGCAAGAAGGATACCGTTTCCGAAGCAGAAACCGCAGAAACCACCGCAGCAGCGGCAGCAGAGACCACCGGCAATTCGTTCATCATCACACTGTATCCGGACGTGGCGCCGATCACCTGTGAAAATTTTGAGAATCTGGTTTCGCAGGGTTTCTACAATGGCCTGACCTTCCACCGTGTGGTAGACGGCTTCATGGCACAGGGCGGTGATCCGCAGGGCACCGGCATGGGCGGTTCTGACCAGACCATCAAGGGCGAATTTCAGGTGAACGGCGTGGAGAATACGCTCTCGCATCAGCGCGGCGTGGTTTCGATGGCGCGTTCGATGGACTATGACAGCGCATCCAGCCAGTTCTTCATCTGCTATGCAGACTGCTCCAGCCTTGACGGCAGCTATGCGGCATTCGGCGAAGTGACCGAGGGTATGGAAGTTGTAGACGATTTCCTGAAGGTCGAGCGTGTCATGGGCGGCGACGGTGCGATCTCCTCGCCGACCAAGCCGATCGTGATGGATTCCGTACAGATGATCGAGGACGATGCCGACGGTCATCCGCGTGTGCAGGTCACGATGAATGATTTTCTGAACTAAGTCAATTGCA
>JAFPXW010000006.1 GCA_017394565.1 Oscillospiraceae bacterium
AACTGCTCAAGAAATAAGCAGCACAAAAATCCCCGAAGCATTCTTTTTTTGAAATGCTTCGGGGATCGTTTTTTTATATGGGGATTTATGGCTGTTCGGATGTACTTTCCGTTTCCTCCGGCTGTTCGGACGATCGTTCGGGAGTGCTTTCCGTCCTGTCGCCCAGATGGACGCGATCTCTTGTGATGACTGCCTGCGAATTGTACGCGGCGATCATCTGGTTGGCCGGTGTGTACTTTTCGTTGTACTTGCCGTTGGCGTCGATGAGGTAATCGCCGTACCACAGCCCGAAAAAGCTCCAGATCGTGTTGTCGCGGTACATCAGGTTCAGATCCGGAATGGTGGAAGCTTCACTCAGCGCGAGGATCTTTTCGCCGCCCGTCATGCGTTCGAGCGAAACAAACTGCTCATAGCGGCTGCCGAATTCCTTGTCCGGTGCCATGTAAATGTCCAGACTCGCGATGTCGTACTGCTCCACAAGGTATTCTGCGCTCTGTCCGTTCCAGATCCAGATAAGATTGTGCAGGCCGTGGTATTCCGTCATTCTGCGGTACATCACATCCCACAGCCAGCGGTATGCCTCCGCGCCGTCCGCGCCCCACCAGAACCAGTCGCCGCCGGCTTCATGCAGCGGCCGCCAGAGAACCGGGATGTCCTTGTCCGCAAGCGGTTTCATGGCCTTTGCCACGCTGTCGATGTCGTGCAGGATCGCCGCACAGTCCTCGGAAAGCTTGCCGCTCTGCACATTCTGCTCGATCTCCTGATCGTCCATCAGCGCCACATCCATCGAGAACGAGAAGCGCTCGACATATTCCGGCGGTTCGGTTTCCGCTTCGGTCGGTTCGGGGAGATAGGGACTTCTGTGAACGTCCTCATCCTCCTCTGTTTCCGGCTCGGTCGTGTCTGTTTCCGTCGTATCCTCCTCGACGATCTCGTTGATGACTTCATAGGGCGGCAGCGCGTCGATCAGCGAAAAATCCGCATCCTTCGCATACACCGTGCTGACACCGGTCGGTGCGTCCCAATGCCACATGAGCCCCACGATGCCGCCGGATTCTGCCCAGCGCTCGCAGGCTGCGATGACATCGCCGCTGTCGGCAGTGCTGTTGTCGGTGATGCTCTCCACATCCCCGAACCGGATCGCCGGATATTTACCGGTCAGCCGGTAGATCAGCTCCAGCTCCGTATCGGCATCCCCTGCCGCATACTGACCGGAAATGACCTTCTTGCCGTACTGCTCCGACAGGAACTGCATCAGCGCCTTCGCACCGTCAGAAGCCTTCGGATCGGACAGCGGATGTTCCGCCGTATAGGGAATATCGTACATTTCACTGCAATTCTCGATCTCGAAATAATCGAGCGCGAAATAGCCGTCCACTTCCTCGATGGAAAGCGTTGCCGTTCCCTCCGGAATGTACACGCCGGAGAACGTCACGCGCGTGAAGAATTCACTCTCGTCGATGGTGAAATCGCCGAGTTTCTCGCCGTTGAGCATCAGCGAATTGGTCACGGGCGAATCCGCGCACACGCTGATGGTGACGTTGTAATGCTGCGGCGAGGGGACTTCAAACGTTGCCTCAACGCTGTCGCCCTCATGCTTGCTAAAGCCTGCCAGATAGCCCTCACCGCTGTAGCCGGTGCGCATATCCTCGACACCGAGCTGCCCGGTATATTCGGCATTTTCGGCTTCGATGCGAAGCTCTGCCTCTGCCGGAACGACCGGGCTGACATTCAGCGGCACTGCCGGATAATTCGGCGCCACAAATTCCGTCGTCGGCTCGGTCGATTCCGGCTCCGTCGCCATTCCCCAGTCACCGTCGAGTGTGACGATCGAGTCATCCGGCGTGACCGGAAGCTGTTCGCGGTGTCTGGAATAGGCAGCCAATGAGCCACCGCCAGCCGCGATCGCAAGCAGGATCACCGCCGCAACAGCGATCCTTTTTTTGTTTGGCTTAGCCATGATTGTTCTCCTTTAACGAAAAACGAATTGTTAGGGACTTCCCTGCCCAATGCCAACAACTTTAGAGAGCAAGCGGGTGGAGGGTGCGCAGCACCCTCCATAGATGCCCCCTCCTTGGGGAGGGGGTTGGGGGTGGGGGGAAAGAAGGATGCCTGTTCAATTTGTTAAGTTGTTAGCATTGCTTCCCTGCCGGCCAGCACGCCGGCGGTGCATCACGTTCTGACCAGATACCGCACGCCGGCTTCTGTCGGGAATGTGATGACGCCATCGGTCAGCGCTGCACTGACGGGCGTATCGTCCATGCGGTGAACACTTGCCACGCCGCCTGTACGGACACAGCAGTCACAGCCCGACAGCGAGAGGATCTCGGCATGAGTCAGCTTGCCGCTTTTCCATGCGAGGGACACCTCGAAACCGCCATTTGCACGCAGTCCCTTCACCGAACCGGACTTCCAGTTCTTCGGAAGTGCCGGCAGCAGGTGCAATTCACCGCTGTGGCTCTGGAGCAGGGCTTCCGTGATGCCGGATGCACCGCCGAAATTGCCGTCGATCTGGAACGGCGGATGGGAGTCGAGCAGATTCGGGTTGGTCGAATAGGTCAGCAGCTTGCGGAGGTTCTCGTAGACCATGTCCGCGTCGTGCAGACGTGCCCACATATTGATGATCCACGCACAGCTCCAGCCGGTATGACCGCCGCCGTGAATGAGCCGGCGGATCATGGTCGCACGCGCTGCGGCGGCGAGCTTCGGTGTTTTTTCCGGTGTGATGAGGTCTGCCGGGTGCAGCGCGAACAGCTGCGAGATGTGGCGGTGTCCGATCTCCACTTCGTCATAGTCCACTGCCCATTCCATGATCTGTCCGTACTTGCCGACGGTGATGGGCGGCAGCTTTTCGAGCATTGCGGAAAGCGTCTGCGCAAAGTCCTGACGCTCGCCGAGGATCTCCGATGCCTTGATGACGTGGCCAAACAGCACCGTGATGATCTGCGTATCCATCGACGGCCCGATGCAAAGGCTTCCCTTGGTGCCGCTTGCAGTGAGGTAGGTGTTCTCCGGCGAAACGGAAGGCCCTGTCACGAGCTGTCCTGCGGCATTTTCAAAGAGGTAATCCGTGAAGAATTCCGCCGCTTCGCACAGTGCATCGAAATGCGCACGCAGGAACTCCACATCGCGTGTGTATTCGTAATGCTCAAAGATGTGCAGGCACAGCCACGCGGCACCCATCGGCCAGATGGTCGCCGGCATCCACAGATCCTGCGGTGCGCAGTCGCCCCAGATGTCGGTATTGTGGTGACAGCAGAAGCCCTTGGCGTGGTACATTTCCTGCGCCGTGCGTCTGCCGTCCGGCCGCATCCGTTCGATCAGGTCAAACAGCGGCAGGTGGCATTCGGACAGGTTGCCGCTTTCGACTGCCCAGTAGTTCATCTCGGTATTGATATTGATGGTGAAGCGGCTGCCCCATGCCGGCCACATATCCTGATTCCAGATGCCCTGCAGGTTCATCGGCTGGGAATCCGGCCGGGACGCGGAGATCATGAGGTAACGCGCGTAGTTGTAATACAGCACCGCCAGGCAGTTGTCGCGGATGAGGGCGCGGCATTCCTTGTCGTCGTCCGCATTGCCGCGCAGGCGGGTGATGCGCTCATCGGTCGGAAGTGCCGATGCAACGCCGCCGCTGTTGTCATTCAGGTGCAGCTCCACGCGGTTGTAGAGCGCCTGATAATCGCGGACGTGTTCCTCACGCAGGTCTGCCGCAAGCGCCGAAAGATCCCCGGCATCGTCGATCACGTCGTGCAGCCGGCGCAGCGCCGTTTCCTGATAGGCGTCGCCGCGGTAGAAGCTGGTTTCTGCCGAGATCAGCACGAGCGCTTCGTCCGCGTCCTTGACATGAAGCGAATGTCCGATGCACTCGACCGTGCCGCCTTTGGCAAGGGCGGTCATGCCGGCGGCGAAGAAAATACCGTTCCGGCTGCCTGTGCCGCCAGTGTAGAGGATGATGTTTTCCTCGACCGGACGGTTGTCGTCGTAGTAATCATCGCGCCCGTCCAGAGACACGGAAAAATCAAGCTTTCCTGCCTGATCCGCCGTCAGGTGCATCACGAGGAGCTGTCTGGGATGCGAGGCGTAGTATTCCCTCCGGAAATTCACGCCTGCGTCGTCATGGAACTGCACCGCCGCCACGGCTTCCGTCAGGTCGAGCGTGCGGCGGTATTCCCTTGCCTTGCCGGTGAATCCGAAATACATCGTCATCTCGCCCAGCGGCATATAGTGACGGGAATTCGGCGTCACGCCCTGCATTTTCTGGAAGGCGATCTGCTCGGCTTCCTCGATCTTTTCCTCCAGCAAGAGCTTGCGGATCTCCTGCATTCCCTCATACGCGCGGGGATTCAGGCGGTCGCGTTTGCCGCCGGAATAGATCGAATCCTCGTTGAGCTTCAGGGTGTCCTTCGCAGCGCCGCCGAATACCATAGCGCCGATCCTGCCGCATCCGATGGGCAGTGCGCTGTCAAAGTCGGGGGCTTCCTTCGTGTACCATAGCAGTTGATCTGTGTTCATGCTTTCTCTCCTCTTCCTTGTCTTCCATGTCTTCTGTTTGCCGCCCTCTATACAAAAACCTGTCTGCACAGATTCCGGGGATGCCGTTCTCACTCCCTAATTTGAAAACAACACATTCCTGACGGCTGGACGTATCTTTACATTCTACATTATAGCATACGGCACACAGGATTGCAAGGTATTGCGAGAGTTTTTAGTGATATCCACAAATTTTATACGATAAGTTCGCATGAATTTTTCCGTACAGCAAATTCGACATCGGAATCTCCACTCCGTATATCGCATTTGTCGATCCCGACAATTTTTGCACATCTTTCCAAAACCTCTTGAAAAAGCGCAGAATTAGGTGTATAATGGTATACGTTCGTTTTGTTTTCACAAAATCACACAAAACAGAAAGGGATGCTTTATGGCTGAACACGTTCAGAAACCCACTGAGGAAAAGCTGAAACCAAAGCTTTTCTCCGTCATGAAAGGCTACACCACCGGACAGCTCGTCAAGGACATCGTAGCCGGAATCATTGTCGCGATCATCGCGCTGCCGCTGTCCATCGCGCTGGCACTCGCATCGGGTGTCGGGCCGGAGCAGGGACTTTACACTGCGATCGTCGCCGGCTTCATCGTTTCGTTCTTCGGCGGCAGCCGTGTGCAGATTGCAGGCCCCACGGCTGCATTTGCGACCATCGTTGCCGGCATCGTGGCAACGGAGGGGATGGATGGCCTCATCATTTCCACCATCATGGCTGGTATCATCATGATCGTGATGGGCTTCTGCAAGTTCGGCGCCCTGCTCAAATATATCCCCGGCACCATCACCACGGGCTTTACCTTCGGCATTGCAGTAACGATCCTGCTCGGACAGATCAAGGATTTCCTCGGTCTGACCTTCCAGAATGCACCGATCGAGACCGTGGACAAGGTGGTCGAGATCTGCCGCTGCATCGGCACGATCAACTGGCAGGCGGCGCTCGTGGGACTGATTTCCCTCGCGGTGCTGATCCTCTGGCCGAAGAAGCTGGAAAAAATTCCGGCATCGCTGATCGCGGTCATCGTCGGCTCTGCACTGGTCAAGCTCTCCGGTATGCACGTCAACACCATCGGCGACCTGTACACCATTTCCTCTGCGCCGCCGCATTTCACCGCGCCGGTCGTGACCTTCGCAAGAGTCAAGGCGCTCGTCCCGAACGCCTTCACCATCGCCATCCTGGCAGCCGT
>JAFPXW010000063.1 GCA_017394565.1 Oscillospiraceae bacterium
ACCTCGCCGAATGCTTCGCGCAGCAGCAGGAAGCAGCCGTGAACGAGGAGGAAACGCCCTAATTTATCGCCACAAAAAGCAGGACGTACCCCGAAGGGTGCGCCCTGCTTTCGTAATATATGGAGGTTGTTGCTATCGAGTATTAGTCCTGAAGCGGGAACGATGCCTGATCGATCATTTCAACGACGCACTTGAGGATATTCAGGGAGTCGTTGCTCTCCAGCAGGTGGTTCAGATCCACGTCGGCATTCTTCTTGCCCTCGTCTGTCAGCTTTGCGCAGCCGAGCAGATACTTGTTGAGCAGGATGACATCCATGATGTCTACACTGCCGTCTACATTGACATCGCCGTACATCGGAACGAACGGCTCGGTCGGCTCAACGCCTTCTGCATAGTACACATCCACGGATTTCAGGGTGACTGCCGCCAGCTCCTTGCCGTCCTGTGCGCCGTACCAGTAACCAAACTGTACGTTGCCGCCTTCCTGTGTATTCGGTACGATGCCCGTCGGTACGAACCAAACGATCTGTACCTCACCCTTCTTGGTGTTGAGCATCACATAATCCCAGTTCTGATCCTCCGGAGAGAAGGTCATGAAGTCGCTGCCGACGGATGTGCCGACACCGTAAACCAGCTTGTCAAGATCGGCGCTCACATCCAGTGTGAAGACCAGTGCCTTGACCTCGTTCCAGTCCTCCAGTCCCATGTCCTTGTAGCTGATCGCCTTGGACATTTTGCCTTCCGAAATGACATCGTCTACCTTGAGTGTCGCGCTGCCCGGATTTTCGATGGTCGCGGACTGTGTATAGGTCAGGATGCCGCTGACGAGATCCACAGCCTCTACCTCGGTGTACTTCTCGGTATCCTCGACACCGTACCAGTACTGGAAGGACAGTTCACCGGAACGCTCATACTGCTTGACTTCCTCCGGAACGTCCCAGATCACGCTGAAATATTCGCCGAGCTGGTTGTCCTCAGAGGACAGGAAGTAACCATAATGCGGCTCGATGCCGAATTTCACGCCTGCTTCCTCGTACTTGTCGATATTGTCCTCGCCCATGTCGTTGTACCAGTAGCCGGAATGCTCAGAGATCGCCATTCCCTTGGCTGCCTTCGCGGACTCGGTATCTGCCGGAGAACCGTTCTCGACATTCAGACCGCCGCCGTACATGAAATTCTTGATGGGTCTGCCCTTGCTGGAGATGGTCGCTGTCAGGGATTCGATGGTCACATAATCGCCGACGCCCTCCAGACCGAAGGAATTGTATGCGAACTTGTGCGCATTCATCGGATCCTCGCCCTCGACCGGCTCTTGTTCGAGTTCTGCATAGTACTCCTCATCAAAGCCGCGTGTCAGGGTGTAGGCCTTCTCAAATTCCTGCTGACGTGCCAGTGTTGCCGTCAGGACACCGTCCTTGTAGGTCCACTTTTCGCCGGTGGTATTGTTGACGGAGGTCTGACCGTCGTGGATGGACTTCTGATGCTCGTCTTCGAGGCTCTTGGTCTCCTCCTCGACAGGGGCTACGATGTCGGACTTTGCAGTGGTATTCACCGTAACGCCGGTAATGGTGATCGTGCCGCCATCCTCGCTGGTGTAGTAGTTGCGGAACTCAAAATGTCCCGGATATTCGCTGGTTTTTGCCGCATAGGAAAGCTCATACTGCGCGGTATTGTAAACCATCGTATAGCTCTTGCCTGCCTCAACGGCTGCGGAAGTGCCTTCTGCCGAAACGGTCTTGTCGGTGGTGTCCACCCACTTGCCGGTGGTCGCATCCCACTCGTACCAGTAGGGCTTCGCCGCAACGCCGATACCCATGCCGAAATTCACGGTACCGGTGAAATCCGCCGTAAAGGTGATGGCAACGTTCTTGATGCCGCTGTCTGCGTAATCTGCCCAGTAGCCGGTGAATACGTCCTTAACGCCAAGCTTCTCGCTCATGGAAGGCTCGGTCGCTTCGGTGGTAGCCTCGGTGGCCTCGGTCGGCTCAGTGGCTTCGGTCGGTTCGGTGGCCTTGGTATCCTCGGTGGCTTCGGTCGGCTCAGTGGTCTTGGTGTCTTCGGTCGCTTCCGTTGCCTTGGTCGGCTCGGTGGTGGCTTCCTCAGTGGTCGCCTCGGTCGGCTCGATCGCCTTGCCGTTGGCTTCTACGGATACGACGGTGATCGTGCCGTCATCCTCGCCGCTGTAGTAATTCCGGAACTGGAAGGTCGCTTCGTATTCCGTGCCCTTCTCGTCGTACTTGAGCTTCAGGTCGGAGGTGTCGATCACGATGGTGAACTTCTCGCCCTTCTTGACCGGAACGGATGTACCCTCGACCTGGACGGTACCGCCCTTCGTGTCCACCCAGCCTTCGCCGTCCCATTCCATCCACCACGGATCCTGCGCGATGCTGATACCGAAACCGTAGGAGAAATTGCCGGTGTAGTCGGCCTCCAGGGTGAGGGTGATATTCTTGATGCCGCTTTTTGCAAGCTCTGCTGTGTAGCCGAGGTAGGTGTTCTTGCCCTCCTCCGGTGTGAACGTTTCGTTCACAGAAACAGCATGGACATCCATCGTTCGTGTCATTACCGGTACTGTCGTCGAAGCAATGGAGAGGCACATCAGCGCTGCGATGGCAGCCGCCTTCATACGATTGCTCATAGTCTTAGAAAACATAGATTTCTTCCTTTCTATCTGTGTCGAAACGTGATATACAGCTCAAATTCTACGCTGTGTATGTTTGTGCTTATATTATAGCACAATTCCCCTCTGAGTATGTGAACATACTATGAACATTATGAATTTTTCGTATAGAAAATCATTCATCATTTTTATATATTTTATACAATTATCGTTCAACAATTTGAGTTCTGCTTGTTTGTACAATAACTGATTGCACAGTTTCAAGCCGTTTTTGAAATGATTTTTGTATAGAAATCGTTTTTCTGTATAGAACATTCCAGATACTACAGACAGTAAAATTCATGCGATATTTACTGGTTTTTAAGTAAATTTAGCGCAAATTTGTGACATATCTGTCAAAAACAGTTTCCGTCACACTTCACAAAAATCTCCTGCGCCATGAAAATGATACAGAAAATCTATTGTACATTTTGCCTGTATATGGTATAATGTAGGTAACATCTCTTTGTGGAAAGGGGTTTTCGACATATGACAGTGGCATCTGTGCAAAGATTCACATGGTATATCAACGCAACGATCCTCGCTATGGTGTTCGGACTCATGGCGTTTTTCTACGTCTGCGGCTACACATTTCTGGTGTGGTTCAGCATTCCGGCGGCCTTGGTGTATGTGATCGGATTTTTCCTGATCCATAAGGGAAAACTCTCGATCTATGTCCGGATGATCTATAGCTGGCTGACGTTCTATATGTGCGTAACGACGGTCTGTCTGGGCTACAATTACGGATTTCACCTGTACTGTTTTTCGATCATTCCCACGATCTTTGTGTCGGGGTACATTTCCTACAAGCTCTACGGGCACAGGGACAAGGCGATGTATCCGAGTCTGGCGATCGCGGCGGCTTACATGGTCTGTACCTGCTATGTCGGGCTGCGCGGACCAGTCTACGAAACAAATCCGAAGGCCGCGGCGTTCTTCTGGTTTTTCAACGCAGCATCGGTATTTTTCTTTCTGATCTTCTATTCGAGGTTCCTGATCGAATCCATCATTGATTCTGAGGATAAGCTGATCGAGGCCGCCCATGTGGACCGGCTGACGAAGCTTTACAACCGGCATTATATGCTGGATCGCCTGTCGAAGGTGCCAGACACTGCACCTGGATTCCTGGCGATGATCGACATTGACAATTTCAAGAAGATCAACGATACCTACGGCCACAACGGCGGTGACGAGGTCCTCCGTGCCATCTCCGGACGGATGAAGCAGAACTGCGAGAATTGCGTCATTTCGCGATGGGGCGGCGAGGAATTCCTGATCCTCTCGGAATCCGCCGACGCAGACGGCAGGGAAATGCTGGAGCATCTGCGGCAGTCCATCGAACAGGCGCCGGTCGCCTTTGAGGAGCAGGACATCCGCGTGACCATCACGATCGGCATGGCGACGCAGCGATCCGGACGCAGCATCGACGAATGGGTGCAGGACGCTGACAGCAAGCTGTATTTCGGCAAGAACAACGGCAAAAACTGTGTTGTGACGGAACTTTGAGAAAAAACAACAAGCCCGGAGCGTTGTCATCGCTCCGGGCTTTTGTGTATCACTTGGGATTCAGGAAATATACGCGCGAACGTGCAGCGGGATCCCCACAGCATCGGCTTTTGCCTGTGCTTCGGCAATTTCTTCGGGCGTGATGACATCCACGACCGTGAATGCCACATTCGCACCGGCTGCCTTGCACGTCTGCGCGAACGTCAGCATCGTGTCAAAGGCATTCTCCGGCAGTCCCTTCGGGCGTGTCACGCGGTTGTAAACCTCGGAATTTCCGCCGTTCAGGCTGATCGAAACCTCGTCGAACGCCTTGCCGACACGTTCCGCCGCCGTTCCGTCTGCATCCTGGCTGTAAAGCTCCGTCAGACCGTTGGTGTTGATGCGGATGACCGCCGTCGGGCAGACCTTGCGGATGTAAGCCGCCAGCTCCAGCACGAAATTCAGCCGCATCGTCGGCTCGCCGTAGCCGCAGAACACGATCTCCGGATAGGAGGCCAGGTCGCGCTCGGCGAGGGCCGCCTGCATTTCCGCCATCGTCGGCTCATGCTCCAGCCAGAGCGGATCCGAACCATATGCGCCGTCGTCGTTCTTGCGGATGCAGAACACGCACGCGCACGGACATTGGTTCGTCACGTTGAGGTAGAGGTTGCCGCCGGTCTCGTAGGTCAATGTCATTGCTTTTTTCATAAAATCCACTCCTGTCAAAATTTTTCTCTCTATATCGTCATTTATGGTACCCCGTCCCCTTGTCGATCTGGTATGCCCGATAGATCTGCTCCATCAGCATCACAGAAGCAAGGGCGTGCGGGAAGGTCATCGCCGACATGGACATCCGGCGGAAGGCCTCACACTTGATGCTGTCCGCAAGCCCGAACGACGAGCCGATGAGGAATGTCACCGCGCTCCCCCGCATGGGAAGCTCCTGCGTCAGAAGTTTCGAGAATTCCTCGCTGGATAGCTGTTTTCCCTCAATGCACATGGCGATGAGCGTACCTTTTGCCGCCTTGCGGATGGCAGCAGCCTCCTGTTCGAGCGCGGATGCGATCTCCTTTTCGGAGGGCTTGTCGGACAGGCGGACTGCCGGAAGCTGGGTGAATTCAAACTTGCAGAACGGTGTCAGACGCTTGAGGTAAGTATCCTGTGCCGCCGTCAGATGAGGTTCCTTCTGCTTGCCGACGGTGAGAAGCTGGATCAGCATCAGAAGATCACCGCCCCTCCGGCCGTCTCCACCGGCGCGATGCCGAGGAGGTAATCCATGCCTTGTGTGAACCGCGAAAGTCCCTGCAATACGGCATTTGCCGCAAGTGTCTGCGTATTGTTGTGGGGACTCAGGTGCCCCAGCAGAACGCGCGTTGTGCCCATGCCGACTAAGTGATCTGCGAATTTCGCACTGTCGGGATTGGACAAATGCCCATAATCCGACATGATCCGGCATTTGAGCTCCGGCGGATACGGGCCGCGGACGAGCATTTCCGGATCGTAATTTGCTTCCAGCAGCACCATATCGCAGCCGGTCACGGCATTAACGACCGCTTCCGTCACGATGCCAAGGTCGGTGCAGACGGCGCAAAGCTTATCATCCGCCGTGTGGATGCGATAGCCGCAGCTTCCGGGGGCGTCGTGCATTGTCGGGAATGCCGTCACCTCGCATCCGCCGCAGTCGATGGCGCGTGTGTCGATGGGGACGGTTTCCACACCGGCCGGGATCTGCCCCTTGGCTTCGAGCTGGGCGAGCGTCTGCTCCGTGGCGTAGACAGGCACCTTCAGCTTGCCTGACAGCACGCGCAGACCTTTGATATGGTCGGAGTGCGTATGCGTGATGAAAATGCCCTGCACGGCTTCCTTCGGGAGGTCGTTGCGTTCGAGGGCTTCGACGATGCGCTTGCAGCTGGCGCCTGCATCGACCAGAATTCCGGCGTTCCGCGTGCCGATGTACGAGGAATTGGCACTCGACGAGGAGAACAGCGGATAGAACTTTGCCATAGCTTCACACTCCATAGAACTTTCGCCCACAGGTCAGAATTAACCGTGGGCGAATCAAAATTACTCAGAAACGCGCTGAATATCCGCGCCGATACCGCGCAGCTTTTCAACGATATGGGAATAGCCTCTCTCGATGTGGTGAATGTCGGTGATCTCGGTCGTTCCGGTCGCTGCGAGTCCGGCAATGACAACTGCCGCACCTGCACGCAGGTCGCACGCCTTGACCTTGGCACCGTGCAAGCCATTCACGCCCCAGATGATCGCGCCGTCGCGTGTGAGGTCGATGTTCGCGCCCATCAGACGCAGCTCCTCCACATACTTGAAGCGATCCTCCCAGACGCTCTCGGTGATGTTGCTCTGTCCCTCGGACAGTGCCAGCAGCACCGCCATCTGCGGCTGCATATCGGTCGGAAAGCCCGGATACGGCTCTGTCACGACGTTTGTCGCCTGGAATGCCGCGCCCTCCTTGACATAAACATGAACGATATCCTCGTTCTCGATGGCTTCGACTTCTACGCCGCACTCCGCCATCCGGTCTGCAATGTCGCGCAGGTGGTGCGGAATGACACCGTGAATATACACATCGCCGCGCGTTGCCGCCGCTGCGATCATGAAGGTACCGGCTTCGATCTGATCCGGCACCACGGAATAGCTGCGGATCTCGACAGAACCCTCCGCCGCATTGCCGCGCAGCTCGGACACACCCTCGATGGTGATCTTATGCGTACCTGCACCGGAAATGTGCGCACCCATATAGTTCAGGAAGTTCGCAAGATCCACGATATGCGGCTCTCTTGCGCAGTTTTCGATGACGGTCGTGCCGTGTGCCTTGACAGCACTGAGGATGGCGTTCATGGTCGCGCCGACGCTGACCACGTTCAGAGTGATGTGATTGGCATTCAACTCCTTCGCGTGCAGCTCCACCGCGCCGACGTAGCCGACACCGTCGTCGTTCTTATATTCGATCAGCGTTGTATCCGCGCCGAGCGCCTCAAAGGCCAGCAGGTGCTGGTCGATCGGACGTTCGCCGAGATAGCATCCGCCGGGCATAGCCGCCTTTGCTCTGCCGCATCTGCCGAGGAGTGCGCCGAGAAAATAGTAGGAAGCACGCATCTTCTGCGCGTATTTCTCCGGAACCTCGTAATCTCTGACATACTCGCAGGAGATCTTATACGTTCCCTCGCCGAGATGGTCGATCTGTGCGCCGAGGCTTTCCAGAATGGACAGACAGATCTTCACATCGCTGATGTCCGGCACATTTTCGATGATACACGGCACATCGAGCAGCAGGGTTGCCGGCAGGATGGCTACGACGGAATTCTTTGCACCGGACACATAGATATCGCCGGTCAGCCGGTTTCCGCCTTGTATTACAAGCTTGTCCACGTTCTTCTCTCCTCTTTGCCGGAGCTTCTCTTTCTCTGCTCCTTATTCCAGACCGGCATAATCCGACTTGTAGAAACGGATCGGGCTGCCGTCGTACTGTTCTACGGTCATCTTTTCGATGTAAACCGCCTGCTTCGGCTTGTCATTCTCGCCGGTCGCCACATGGCTGATCTCATAGACCACATCCAGCCCGTCGATAACCTGACCGAACACGGTATAATTGCCGCCGTCCAGCCACGGAGTACCGCCGTGCTGTGCATAGAGCTGCTTTGCTTCCTCTGTGAAGTAGATATTGCCCTGCTCTGCGATCTTGCCGAGATATTCGTCATCCACGGCATCGCCGGTCACGATGTAGAACTGGCTGCCGTCGGTAGAAGTGCCCTGGGAATTGGCATAAGCCAGTGCGCCGGGCAGGTGGATGATCTGCTCACAGCTGCCGCCGTCGAACTTCTCGCCCCAGATGCTCTCGCCGCCGGTGCCGTCGCCCTTCGGATCGCCGCCCTGGATCATGAAATTCTCGATCACGCGGTGGAAGATGAGTTCGTCGTAGTAGCCGGATTTTGCCAGCTCCGTGAAGTTCTCACAGGCCTCCGGCAGCTCGTCAGGGAACAGGCGCACCACGATGTCGCCGTAATCCTTGACCGTGATGCGGACGATCTCGTCGCCCTGTGCAGGCTCGGTGTAATTCAGGATCGGCTGTTCGTCGAGCTTGACCTGTTTTCTGGCACAGCCGGTGAAGGCTGCGCCGAGCATGACAGCGCTCATGGCTGCTGCAAGACATCTATATTTCATGAAACTAAATTCCTCTTTCGTCGTGAAAATGGGTAGAATCACCCTATTATTACTATTATACTACATCTCGTCGTATTTGTAAAGTCTTAAACAGCCGGTTTAGAGAAAATGGATAAGATTGTGTGGCACTCGTGCAAATTCTTGTGGATTTCGTAGGAGGGGGAGGCATTCCTGCTAAGGCTCACTCTGCATTTTCCCACTCGTTGAGTGATTTGTCCTCATCGGAATAGGCCGATATTTCCACCGAAAGGATCTGGATGTCCTCTTTCGGCGGTGTGTAGCCGGTGGTGGCGGAAGGGGTATCGTAAAGTTCCGCGCCGCAGATGGCATCCACGATGTCCAGTCCGGCATACGCCTGACCGAACACAGTCATCTGCTGGCTGAAATTCGGGACACCGCCGCGTTCCAGAAAGGCATCAGACAGCGCCTCGCTGCCGGATGCTTCACGGAACTGCGATGCAAATTCCTCATCGGAAAAATCCACCGTCCCCAGCACCATGAACCGTGTGCCGGAATACGTCTGCTCGTTCTTGAACAGGCGCTTGAAAAAACCGCCTTCTGTCGTGGTATTCATCGCACACAGCGAACCGCGCAGCGGCCAGAGATCCTGATGCGTTTCCACCGGGACCTTCTCGCGTTCCTCCGGCAGACCGTCGGGAAGATGCCCGTCGTTGTCCGCCGAGCCTGCCGCGAAATACACATCGTTCTTGGCTTCAAAGACATAGGTATTGTCGTAATAACCCTCCTGCGCCAGCTGTGTGAACTGTGCGACCGTCTGCGGTGCATAGTCCGGATACAGCACGAAGCGGATCTCGCCGAGGGACGTCGTCACGATCGCCGTCGGTGCGCCGTCTGCGATCTCCTCGGTCTGGACAAGCTTCAGCGTGTCTGGATCAATGTAATGATAGCCCTTCTGGGATGCCATCACCACGAAATAGAACACAATGAAGCTGACCACGGACGATGCCAGCAGGAAAATGCCCAGAACCGAGAGGGCTTTGTTTTTTTTATGCATGGGTACTCCTTTTCTTTTATGCCGATGTTGCCCACAAAATAAAGAGGTATTCTGATCTTGTTTCCGCACCAAGTGACACTTCATTCCATGCAGGCGGTGCGACATAGACGGCTCGCTCAAACGGCGGCAGCAGCATATTCACACGCTGATCCATCTTCTCCGTCAAACAGGAACGAAGATACTGTACCTTTTCCTCCGATGCAGGAGAGCCGTCACGTTCACGGTATATTTCTTGCCAATCATCATAAAAATTTGGATCGGATTCCAGATAGGCAAATGCCCCGTCCAGAAACGCATCAAGGGACGTATAGTCGCTTTTCGGTGCGATCACCATGATGATTCCACCCTCTGTGCTGCGATTAAAGCATAGCGAACCGAAATCAAATGCGATCATAACTTCTTGATCTCAACGCCCTGTCGGGTTTCGCGGACGGAATAGCCCAGCGCTGCGATCGCATCACGCAGGCGGTCTGCTTCTGCGAAATCCTTTGCCTTTCTGGCAGCGGCACGCTGTTCCACGAGGTCGAGGACTTCCTGCGGAATGGCTTCTTCCTTGCGCTCGTACAGCAGCCCCAGTACATCCACCAGCTCATTGAATGTGGAAAGTCCGGCTTCGAGCTGTTCCTTTGCGGTATTGGCATCTGCCGCCATGACATTCAGCACGCGCACGAGTTCAAAAACAGCGGTGAGCGCATCGGCAGTATTGAGGTCATCCTCCAGCGATGCGATGAAATCCGCACGCGCCTTGTCAAATGCCGCCTTCGCATCGTCGGAAACGGCACCGGACTTTGCATTCCTGATGGCAGCGGTCACGGTGTCGCGGCACTGATACAGACGGTCAAGCGATGCCTTGCAGGCGTCGAGCAGGTCGGTGCTGTAGTTCATCGGTGCGCGGTACTGCGCCTGGATCATCAGATAACGGATGACCTCATAGCCGTACTGTGCCGCCACCTCGCGCGTGAGGAAGAAGTTGCCGAGGGACTTGGACATTTTCTTATTATCGACATTGATGTGACCGTTATGCATCCAGTAATGCGCGAACGGTACGCCGTTGGCGGCTTCGGACTGTGCGATCTCGTTCTCGTGGTGCGGGAAGATCAGGTCATGACCGCCGCAGTGCAGGTCGATGGTGTCGCCGAGGGTATCCTTTGCCATGCAGGAGCATTCGATGTGCCAGCCCGGACGGCCGGGGCCCCACGGGGAATCCCAGTGCTGCTCATCGGTGCTGCAGCCCTTCCAGAGGGCGAAGTCCAGCGGATCCTCCTTGATGTCGTTGACATCGACACGCGCACCGGCGATCAGGTCGTCGAGGGACTGACCGGACAGCTTGCCGTAATCTGCGAACTTTCTGGTGCGGTAATACACATCACCGTCCACGGCGTAAGCGTAGCCATTGTCGATGAGCTTACCGATGAAAGCGATGATCTTGTCGATATAGAGCGAAACCTTCGGGTGAACGGTCGCAGGGAGGACGTTCAGGCCCTTGGCATCGGTCTCGTACTCGTGGATGTATTTTTCGGCAGTGGCTTCGGGAGTGAGTCCTTCCTTTGCACCCTGCTTGATGATCTTGTCATTGACATCGGTGTAATTCTGGACGAAATCCACCTCATAGCCGCGGTACATCAGGAAGCGGCGGAACACATCGAACACACAGATCGGGCGTGCATTGCCGATATGGATGAAATTATAGACCGTCGGGCCGCAGACATACAT
>JAFPXW010000064.1 GCA_017394565.1 Oscillospiraceae bacterium
ATGCTTTGCCTGAAGCTCTGTGACGCCGACGGCACGGTCAATTCCCTCCTGATGATCGGTTTCTCTGCGTGCTGTGTGATGCTGATGGCGTATTTCGGGGCTGATTTTTTACCTCAGTATCCATTCAAATAAAAAAGCAAACCGCCTTTTGATGTGTTTCAAAAGGCGGTTTTGGATTTATTATGCAGCTTCCGTCTGTGCCGGCACGTCTCCGCGGCGGAAGATCGCCTTGAAACAGGTGCGGATCAGCGGCTGGATGAAAAAGAGCTGCGAGAAGAATGCAAACGGGAAATTGAAGCAGACCAGCTTGATCCAGTTTGCCAGCAGCGTGAAAATGTTGAGATCCATGTACTGATAGGGGTAATACAGAATCGCTGCGAGGAAGCTCATCGACGGGCACATGATGCCGACCGTCGCGCAGATGATCGCGGTTTCAAACAGCACCGGATGGGTTTTGCGCGGATCGAATACCTTGCACGCCAGCTTGAACGACATCGGGCTGCCGACGGTACATTCGAGGGTGTACGCGAGGATGAATTCGATCAGTACCACCGCCCAGATCGGGAGCATTTTTCCGAGGACGGAAACGCCGCCCATGGCACGGACGGCATCGAGGACGTGCGCTTCTCCGGTCATGGATGTGAACGTCGCGCCGTTCACGACATACAGGCTGTAAAATACATAGGCATGGACAGTCACAAGGACGGTCATCAGGGCGAACATCATTCGTTCAAATTGGTTTCTTGGCATAGTTTCCTCCGTTCCGGCAAACAAAAAGACACACGCAGACCATTGGCGTAAGCGATTGCGGGCGGTACCGTGATCAGACTTACGCTCATGGAGAGCTGCGTGTGTCGTTGCCATTCAATTTATTTTTACTTTAACAGTATACCATATCGGAGTTCTGATTGTCAAGAGAGGTTTTGGCTAAAGTTTACGGAAAGATGTGTTGGTTTTCGGTCATTTCGACGCCTGATTGAGAACCAGTACGCCGATGGTGAGGTATGCGGCATACAGCGACCAGACGAGGTACGGGAGATTCAGATACACCGCAAGCCGCCGGATCCCCCAGAACCGCACCAGCATCGCGATGATGAGAACGAGCATCACCAAGATCACAACTGTCGCGCCGCCGAGCGATTTGAGGCCGAAAAAGACCGGACTCCAGAGGAAATTGGCAAATAACTGTGCGTCGTACAGGATCAGCGCCCCTTTCTTGCGAAAGGAATCGCTCTCGTAGATCAGGTGCGCCGAATAGCCCATCAGTGCGTACAAAATCGTCCACATGACCGGAAACAGCCAGCCCGGCGGTGACAGCGGCGGACGGTTCAGACTTTGGTAAAATGCCGAAAAATTGCCGCCGGACAAAATCGAGGACAGCACACCGACCAGCTCCGTTCCGACGATGAACAGCAGTGCATTTGTGATCTTTTGCTTCATTTGCGGATCATCCCTTTCTGTTTTTTACGATTATATGCAGAAAGGCTGCGGTTTATACAGGGGCTTGCAATTGTTCCGGAAATGTGCTATACTGATAAAAAAGATCGGAGGGATCACTATGCTTTTCATCTGCTACCCGAAATGCTCCACCTGCCAGAAAGCACGCAAATGGCTCGAAGCAAATGGCATCACTTTCGAGGAACGTCACATCGTCGAGCAAAACCCGACTGTCGCGGAACTGAAAAACTGGCAGTCTGCCAGCGGTTTGCCGCTGAAACGATTTTTCAACACATCCGGCATGAAATACCGTGAACTCGCCCTCAAGGACAAGCTCCCCGCCATGAGCGATGACGAACAGCTTGCGCTCCTTGCCACGGACGGAATGCTCGTCAAACGTCCCCTGCTCGTTTCGGACGGCAAGGTGCTGGTCGGTTTCCGCGAGAAGGAATGGGCAGATGCCCTGCTTTGATGGCGTTTCCTTATGAAAATTATGAAAAGAGTCCACCACATTTCGGATGGACTCTTGTTTTTAGAGTTATCGCCAAATTCAGCAATCAGGACTGCTCGGACAGATACAGGCTCACGCGGCTCTGGATCATGTCGGCTGCCTGCTGGGAGGTCTGGTCGCCGGCGAAGTATTTCTCAGTCTCCTCCTGAATGATGTTGTAGATTGTCATATCATAATAGGAGCAGGTGCGGATGCCTTCGATGTAGGTCTTCAGTTCGTCAGCATAGGACTTCGGCATCAGCGGTACTTCCACTTCCTCGTCCCCGCGCCAGATGGTGATCGGCTGCTCGACCTTCTTGCCATTCTCGTCCTCGTAGTAATCCGGCTTCATCGCTTCCTCTGCCATCTTCTCGTAAGCGCTGCGCTTGACCGGAAGCGACCAGCTCAGATTGTCCTGATGCTCGTCGGACAGCATGGAGCTCATGAATTCCCAGCACTGATCCTTGACAGCGGAATTTGCAGACATCGCCATCGTGCCATAGACCGAGAAGCGTCCGCCGTTGCCGCTGTTTTCACCTGCCACCGGAAAACCGATGCGGATGGTGTCGGCTTCGTCAAAGGCCGTCACCTCCTGACGGTAGAATTCCTTGATGTCGGAAATATACATCGACGACAGCGCGGTCTTGTTGTTGATGAACTCGTACTCCTGCTCTGCCCAGTACTTCTGCTGATCTTCTTCGCTCATGACGCTCATTTCCTGATCCATTTCCTCGTCGTTCGGCAGAGAGTTGCAGAATTCGAGGGTGCGGACAAATTCCGGAGAATTGAACGTGCAGGTACCGGTCTTGACATCGGTGAATGCCTTCAGGTCGCTGATGACAAACTGCTGGAGGGCATTGGTCTTGCTCGCATAGCTGAACGGCTTCATTCCGGACGGCAGGGAGTCGATCATGTCCATGTATTCGCTGATATTCAGTCCCTGCTTGTCGCCGACGACCTCCTTCTTGCCGACCATCGTATCCACGCTGTAGGAGAAACCGATCTGATACAGCTTATCGCCGTACTTCAGGGAATCAAAGAAATTCATAAAGTAATCCGCATCCGTGTAGCTGCTCATATACGGCGTGAGATCCTCAAAAATGCCCTTGTTGGCAAGACTCTCATACGGTACACCGGCCGTCAGGATGAGGTCTGCCACGATACCGGAGGTCATGTCGTTCTTGAGCTTATTGATGCCGGCTTCATAATCGTCATCGGTCGAATACTGCTCATAATTGACCATCGCGATGCGGCAGTCGTCGTGGGTGCGGTTGAATTCCAGAACCGACTGACCGATGTCATCCGGCAGACCAAGCCCTGCCATCGTGATCATCTGCACATCCTTGAATGCATCCGGATCACGGGGCGAGAGTAACCATGCGGTGGATTCCGACGGCCCTTTCTGGTTCATCGAATAGCTCGTCACCAGAAAACGCTTGTCAGGAAGCTGTACGACTTCGTTGATGGAATTGCCCATGAAGTCGGAATTGAGCCAGTTGATGACCGGCTCGCAGGTGCCGTTCTTGACATTGATACCGTAGACATTCTCTGTTTCAGAGAGGTAGAAGTCATAGTTTTCATCCGAACTGGAGAACGCACGGTTGAACCATCTCGGGAGATTCTCGATCTTCGCTTCGTTCAGTGTGCCGGCCGCCGTATCGACCGTCGCAAACACTTCACTGTTACCGTCAGTGGGATAATACGACACATAAGCCGTACCGTCAGTGCCGGTGAACATGGAGTTGATGTAGTCGGTCTTGAGCTGAATGTCCTTGGTTTTCTTCAGATCCTTGTCATAAATGCCAAGCCGGATGTTACCGGTCGTATTATTCCACAACGAAATGAGGTAGCCGTCCTTGATCGGCAGGATCTGGTTGATCGAAATGTCCTCGCCGAACACATCGCCGACCGGATGGGTGTCAATGACATTGAGGTCAGCGTCGTAGGTCTCCATCGTCATGCCGAGATCCTCGTACTGCTCCTCACCGTTCTCGTCAGCACTCCACGAATACGCACTGAACAGTACGGTCAGCTGCTGCTCCTCATTGGTGTAATAGCCGACCGGATATGCCTCGCTGCCTTCACCGAGGGTTTCCGGATAGCCAAACTTCATGCTCTTGGTGCTGCCGTCCGCCGGATCATATACGACCATCACTTCGTTGTAGTCCTTGTCAGAACCGCTGAGGATGACCTTGTCGCCGAACGGAATGGTATTCGAGAAATAGCTCATATCCTCGAGGTTGATCTTCTCTGCGGAATAGGAATGATCGAGCGAGACCTCCAGCTTGCCGGTGGAACGGTTTGCGCCGCCGTTGCCGCTGCTGTTGCCGCTGCCGCCGTTCTGGGAACAGCCGGTCAGGCAGGTCAGTGTCATCGCCGCGGTCAGGATCGCTGCAGCTGCACGAAATGTGTGATTCTTTTTCATGGTAAATTCCTCCCATTGGTTTTGATCGGTTCATTTTCCTTTTTGTTTGTATTTGTCAGGTGTATTACTCGTCTTAGTACACATATAGTATATCACATCTATCAGCGAATGTCAAGTATTATGACAGATTTTAAATCTTTCTTTACCGAATCGGTTACGAGTTGTAAGAATTGTGTGATAGTGGGAACATTTCTGCGCACAAAAAAGCACAAGATACTGTACTTTTCTGAAATTTTGATCTGCCGGCGGAATGTGACAGTTCTCTCATATCCCAATGCATATTGCAAAAAGAGCCGCCGCATGATCCCGAACGGAGTGCAGGAGCATACGGCGGTAAAACTAAAATGAGAATGAAACTGACCAGAACCAACTATGATGCATTCTTCTTTATAGGGGTATGCTGTCCGCACAGTTTGTGCTGTACGGACAGCCAGAAGAATGAATGATGAGATAGGCTAACGTCAATCCACTGCACACACCGTGGGCATGACAGGCGGTGCAGTTTCCAGCATCATGGGTAGAGGTGGATGCTGTAACTATAGTATAGCAGATGCAAACGATTTCGGCAATTACTTTTTCCATCATTCTGGTGACCTTTTCTTCCTTTTTCAGCCGTCGCTTGATTTTTCCGGAAAAATGTGTTATTAAAAAGTAATTTTTCAACTCCAATGCCTTTATGATTTTATGATAGACAATAAAAACCGGTAAGCAGATGCTTCTTATTGAGGCATCTGCTTGTTTTCTTTTTAAGTAAGTTGTATCAATGCATTTTTAAATGTGAAAACTTGCTTTTTCAACCAAATTATGCTACAATATGTATATACTATTATATACGGCCCTCTATTGCAAAGCACAACATAGTTGTGCTTTGCAGGCTGCGCAGCAGCCGCCAAAGCCAC
>JAFPXW010000065.1 GCA_017394565.1 Oscillospiraceae bacterium
GAAATCACTCGCTGGCGACGGCGAAGGCTTGCTGGGATCAGATCAAGGCGGCGCATGCGGACGAGGATCTGTCCGAGCATCCGGCACGCTGGGCGCTGGTGGAACTCGTGAACCTGCACAGCGAGGCATTGCAGTTTGAGGCGATCCACCGCATCATTACGGGCTGCGACACCGGACAGCTCATGATGACGCTGATCCGTGTGCTGGGGCTTTCGGAGGAGGAATCCGACCAGCCGATCACGGTGGTGCGCGGCGGCGAACACCGGGAAATGTTCATCCACAAGCCCACCTCGAACCTTGCGGTCGGAAGCCTGCAAAATGCCTTGGATGCGTATCTTTCTGCGAATGCCGGAAAGATCGACTACATCCACGGCACGGAAACCGTTGACCGTCTGAGCAAGCTGCCGGATGCGATCGGATTCCTGCTGCCGGACATGGATAAGCGCGACCTGTTCCCGTCCGTTGCCAAAGACGGCGCACTGCCGAGAAAGACCTTCTCGATGGGTCATGCAGAGGATAAGCGGTATTACATGGAGGGCAGACGCATCACAAAGGGTTGAGAACGACTATTTTCTGCGAAAATTTTCAAAAGCAAAAAGGAGGAAGCATGATGGGAAGCACAGCAGAATATATTCACCGCTACACGGCGGATGAATACTATGCGGAAACGGAACAGCTCGAACAGCGGACGGAATTGCTTGACGGCGAGATCGTGGACATGGCATCGCCGAGCATCCGGCATCAGGAACTGTCGGCAGAAATGCTGACGGCGTTCCGGACATTTGTGAAGCAGAATGGAGGCAAATGCCGTCCGCTTGCAACCGTGGATGTGAAGCTTGATGACCTGAACATTGTAGTGCCAGATGTGATGATCGCGTGTGATCCGGAGAAATTCGATGAGCAGAAATACAACGGCGCACCGGATTTCGTGGCAGAGATCGTTTCCTCGAACCGCAGCAATGACTTTGACCGGAAGCTGTGGCTGTACCGCCGCAGCGGTGTCCGCGAATACTGGATCATTGATCCGAAGCACGAGAAAGTGCTGGTATACTTCTTTGAGGAAACCTCTTGTCCGGAGGTCTATGATTTCCACACACCGATACCGGTGCATATCTGGGAAAACCGCCTGACAGTGACGATCGCGGAGCTGGAGAGGGTATGAGAACCTAAATAGGGAAATGAGAAAGCGCTGACGGTGGTGTCAGCGCTTTTTTATATTATATTGTGCTAATTATCGCTACTAAACCGATAAGGAAAAGGAATCCTATGACTGCTATAAAAAAGATTGCAACTACTGCATCATTGTGCGCTCTGTTTTGCATTTGGATTTTTTTCTGCTGTAATTGCCTTTCTTGTTCTTGGCGTAATCGTTTCTGAATTTCCTTTTCATTATCAATGTAATGATCGATTTGAAGCATCTCAACATAATCGCAGTAAGCGAAGTGCCGCTTTATATTGCGATCAATATCGCGAAGCTCTATCACGTTTCCCTCGATTATATCGCAGGACTCACCAATGATAAACGCGGACTGACACAGTCCTCATTGGATCAGGACGAAACCAAGCTGATCTCAGGTTTCCGCAGACTGGATCTGATCGGGAAAGGAAGAATGCTCGAAAGATTGGAGATTCTGATTACACAGCAGGTGGATTACTGATATGTTTCACCCCGCTTGCCAACCTGCACAAAAGAACCCGTTCCCAAAGACTAAAATTATTTGAAAAAACACTTGATTTTTCCAGAAAAACGTGCTATAATAATATTGTAACATGATGAGAAAGGGTCGGACATAAAGGTTCGGCCCTTTTCACTTGCGATCAACACAGACAGGAAAGGCGATATGAAGCTCAAAAAATTCGGCGGTACCGAACAGCGCATCTATGACCTCCTCGCGCCCGTTGTCACGGATCTTGGCTATCTCGTGTGGGACGTGCGCTACGAGAAGGAAGGCGCCAACTGGTACCTGCGCATCTTCATTGACAGCGAAACAGACAGCATCAGCATCAAC
>JAFPXW010000007.1 GCA_017394565.1 Oscillospiraceae bacterium
GAGAGATATTTTCGGCATCGTCAAAGAAGATGATACCCGGCAGTTCCGCACAGCCTATGTCGAAATTCCAAAGAAAAATGGAAAGTCCGAGCTTGCCGCTGCAATTGCACTGTATCTGCTTTACGCTGACAACGAGCCTTCTGCCGAGGTCTACGGTGCTGCCGCCGACCGCCAGCAGGCATCCATTGTTTTCGATGTCGCCAAGCGCATGGTCGAAATGACACCGGCGCTATTGAAAAGATCGAAAATCATGGCGGCAACAAAACGTCTGGTGAATTACTCCAATGTGGGATTCTATCAGGTGCTTTCCGCAGAGGTCGGCACGAAACACGGACTGAATGTATCCGGTCTGGTTTTGGATGAGCTTCATGCGCAGCCGAATCGCAGTCTTGTGGATGTTCTCACGAAAGGCTCCGGTGATGCGAGAACGCAGCCGCTGTACTTCCTTATTACCACGGCGGGAACGGATCGCAACAGCATCTGCTACGAATATCATACCAAAGCGAAGGATATTCTGGACGGTAGACGCATCGATCCCTCGTTCTATCCTGTGATCTACGGCTTGGATGACGGTGATGACTGGAACGCCGAGGAATCTTGGTACAAGGCAAATCCCTCGCTCGGACACACGATCACCATTGACCGCGTCAGGGATGCTCACCGTGAGGCTCTGACGAATCCGGCGGAAGAAAATGTATTCCGTCAGCTGAGACTTGACCAGTGGGTAGGCAGTGCGGTCGCATGGATTCCGGAGCATATCTACGACAGGGGCAACCTTCCGATTGACCTTGAAAAGCTCCGCGGGCGTGAGTGTTATGCCGGACTTGACCTGTCGAGTACGAGTGACATCACCGCTTTCGTTCTGGTATTCCCTCCGCTGCATGACGGTGACAAATATATCGTTATCCCGCACTTCTGGCTGCCGAGGGAAACGCTCGACCTGCGTGTGCGGCGAGACCATGTTCCCTACGATGTATGGGAGCGCATGGGGTTGTTCCATATCACCGAGGGCAATGTGGTGGATTACAACTTCGTGCGAAAAACGATCAACGAGCTGCACACGATGTATAACATCAAGGAAATTGCCGCTGACCGCTGGAATGCAACGCAGTTAATCACCGATCTTGAGGGTGACGGCTTCACCGTTGTCCCCATCGGCATGGGCTTCAAGGATATGTCGCCGCCGATGAAGGAGCTTTACAAGCTGCTGCTCGAAGGAAAATTCATTCACGGCGGCAACCCTGTACTCCGCTGGATGGCGGGCAATGTTGTTGCAGAGATCGATGCGGCGGAAAACATCAAGCCGAGTAAAAAGAAATCGACAGAAAAGATTGACGGCATAGTGGCATGGATCATGGCGCTTGACAGATGTATCCGGCACGAGATGCAGGGCAGTATTTATGACGAGCCGGATCATGAGCTGGTGGTTATCTGAACCCATAATGTTCACAACAATAGCAATCATAAAACGCCTATTTTTCTGTTGTTTTAGCCGCTTGTAATCAGGTGGGATGTATGGTAATATGTGACCACAAACACAAACGGGAGGTCACTACCATGAAAAAGATTTTCACAGCAGAGGAACGCAAGGCTTGGGACGATGTGCTTTTCTGGGCAAAGCGACTGAGCTACAAAAGCGCGGATCAGCATCCGGAATGGCGGGAACGCTACGAAGAAGCGAAAGCCAGAAAAGACGCATTGATGGCGGCAAAGCACAGCAGACGGGAGGAGCAGTAAGCTCCCCACATTCAAATCAAGACAGCCTTTCGGAATGGAAGGGCTGTTTTTGCTATCCATGAGGAGGATGATACTATGGGCTTTTTGAGCTGGCTTGGCATCAGCAAGCCGAGAGATGCACCGATGCTGCCGGATATTCAGGATAATGTCCGTGATTCAGGCAGCTTATTTGTGTTCGGCATGACGCACAGCGGAGAGCGTGTGGATGAGCGCACGGCAATGCAAATTGTTACTGTATACGCCTGTGTTCGACTGCTTTCCAACACGATTGCAGGATTGCCGCTGCACTTGTACAGATACACCGGCAAGGGTGACGATAAGGAAATGGCGACCGATCATCCGCTGTATAAGATCCTCTACCGACAGCCGAATCCGGAGATGTCCTCGTTCTCGTTCTGGGAGGCTCTCATGTGCCATCTGCTGCTTTGGGGCAATGCGTATGCGCAAATTGTCCGCGACGGCAAAAATGAAATTCTCGGATTGTACCCGCTGCTGCCGGAGAATATGGAAATCGACCGCGATCCGAAATCCGGCGACCTGTTTTACACCTACCACGCCTACACCGATGAAAAGCCCGGCGAGCATGACAAGGATATCATTTTCCGCAGGGATGAGATTCTTCACATCCCCGGTCTGGGATTCAACGGACTGGTCGGATTCAGCCCCATTGCAATGATGAAAAATGCGCTCGGCGCAGTCATGGCTGTGGAGAGATACGGCAGCGCCTTCTTCAAAAACGGAGCGCAGCCTGCCGGCGTGTTAGAGCATCCGGGTGTGCTGAAAGATCCGCAGAAAATCCGTGACAACTGGACGAGGGCATACGGCGGTGCAAGAAACGCCCACCGCATCGCAGTCCTCGAAGAAGGTATGCAATATAAGCCTATCAGTCTGCCGCCGGAGGATTCGCAGTTTCTTTCCACGAGGGAATTTGATGTGGAGGAAATCTGCCGTATGTTTCAGGTGCCGCCGCATCTCGTGCAAGACCTCAAACGCAGCACCTTCAACAACATCGAGCATCAAGGTATTGCCTTTGTGCAGTATTCGCTGATGCCGTGGATCATTCGCATCGAAAAGGGCATCATGAAGGATTTACTGCTCGAAGAGGAACAGGATGTATATTTTCCAAAATTCAACGTGGACGGTCTCATGCGCGGAGATTATCAGTCTCGTATGAACGCTTATGCTATCGGTGTCGGCAACGGATTCATGTCGCCCAACGATGTGCGCCGTCTTGAAAATATGGATCTTATTCCCGATGAACAGGGCGGCAACGACTACTACCTGAACGGCTCGTACAACAAGCTGCAGGATGCAGGTGCGGCGTATGCTGCGAATCAGCCGGCACAGTCCGATGATGACACGGATAATCAGCCTGACACGGAAGAACAGGATGAGCCGGATGAAAATCCGGACGAGGAAACCGATGACCGATTCCTGCGAAAGAAACGCAGGACAAAACACAGAAATGGGGGTATGTGAAATGCAGAAATTCTGGAACTGGATTCACGATGACAGCGGCGGCAGAGTTCTCCGGCTCGAAGGTCCTATCGACTCGGAGAGCTTTTGGGGTGATGAAATTACGCCGCAGGACTTCCGCGATGAGCTGTATGCCGAGGATGGTGATATCACGCTCTGGATCAACTCGCCCGGCGGCAATGTGTTCGCCGCAGCCGAAATTTACACGATGATCCGCGATTATCCGCACAATGTCACTGTGCGTATCGCAAGCATTGCGGCATCCGCAGCAAGCGTTATTGCAATGGCGGGTAATACCGTGCAGATGTCTCCGACTGCCCTCCTCATGGTGCATGATCCCAGCACAATTGCTATGGGAAATGCGCGTGATATGGAGAAGGCTATCGCCACACTCAATGAAGTCAAGGAGTCCATTATCAACGCATATATGGCGAAAACCGGGCTGTCCCATAACCGCATCAGCAAGCTCATGTCCGATGAGACTTGGATCAACGCGAAAAAGGCTGTGGAGCTTGGCTTTGCCGATGTGATCCTCTTTGACGAGAAGCCTGTGCCGGACAAGAAGGAGGATGAACCTGAAAATCCGGACGAGGACAAGCCTGACAAGCCCGATGAGGAAGGCGGTGACGAGGACGGGGATGAAAAGAAGGAAACCGAAAAGAAGCCGTTTAAGCTGGACTCCGGCGATGCCCTTTGGCAGTACAGTACCCGTATCATGGGGCAGACCATCTTGGGAAAGATCACCGCAAGCGCAGAAACCGCAGACACGAACGACACTCCCGATGACAAAACTGAAACACCGGAACCTGCCGAAAAAGGGTTGACGAATACAGCACCGACTGTGACTGTCCCTA
>JAFPXW010000066.1 GCA_017394565.1 Oscillospiraceae bacterium
ATATCCCCCTTTTTGGTAAGACCCCTTGTAGACTACGAGGTTGATAGGCCTATGGTGTAAGCGTGGCGACACGTTCAGCCTGCAGGTACTAATCGGTCGACCACTTTTCCTAGTACTCTTCTTATGAGTATCTTTGGTTCTCTCCTGATTGCATTTCTCTTGTTCTGTTTCCTTAGTCGGTGCTGATGGCAAAGAGGTCCCACCCGTTCCCATTCCGAACACGGTAGTTAAGCTCTTTTACGTCGAAAATACTTGGCTGGTCACGGCCTGGAAAATTAGATAGGTGCCGGCATGATCATGAAATGCTTCACAAATTGTGAAGCATTTTTTTGTGCTATTTAGAATTCTGTATCAATTCGGCCACAGAAACACAGTAGAAATTTGGTCAAAAAGTCCATAACATTTTCCTGCAAAATATGTTATAATAATAATAGTATTTGATGCACTATGGAGGTTATCTATGGAACTGAAAATAAATGATATGGTGGTCTACAAAAGTGCAGGCGTTTGCCGTGTGATCGCAGAGGAAGAACAGTCGATGGACGGCGTGAACTATATCGACTATTACAAGCTCAAGCCCTTGTCCGACGAGAATTCTACATATTATATCCCGGTGGCTTCTGCGGATGAGAAGCTTCGCAGGCTTCTGCGTAAGGACGAGGTGATCGAGCTCATCGACACCATGCCGCGAAGCGCGGACGAAGCCGAGATGTGGTCGGACAACCGGCGCGAGCGCAAGGAGATGTATTCCCAGATCCTGAAGGGTGACGATTATTCGGCTTTGGTTCATCTGATTTCCTCGCTGTATTTCAAGAAGCAGGATCAGGAGGCGCAGGGCAAGCGATTTTCCTCGATGGACGAAAATGCGATGAAAAACGCCGAAAACCTGATGCTTCAGGAATTCGGTGTCGTGCTTGGCATGGAGCCGGAAGCGGTCCGCGATTACATCGCACAGCGGATGGATGCATAAAAAATGCCTGTGTATTGCGGTACACAGGCAATTTTTTTATTGTGGGAGGAATGCTTCCGGATCGGTGTAATCCCCATCCTTGATGATCTCAAGGTGCAGATGCGAAGGCTCGCCGCTTTCCACATCGGCGGTGCTGCCGATCGTGCCGATCACCATGCCGGCTTCCACTGCATCGCCGACTGCTACAGCAAGCCCCTGGCTCAGATTACAATACCGCGATAATACGCCGTTTTTGTGGTCGATTGTGACGGTCACACCCCAGAGTGCATCTTCCTCGACCTGCGTCACTACGCCGCCGGCGACCGCGCGGACATCCTCGCCCAGACTCGCCGCAATGTCCAGCCCATTATGCGTCTGCCACACACCGGTCGTCGGCGATTTCACCAGGTCCCCGTGGCTGAACGGCTGCAAGATCTCACCCTCGATCGGCTTGCAAAACTCGTCCGCTTCGGTCGTTTCTGGCGAAGCTTCGACAGTTTCCGTCACCGGAGCCGTTTCCGGTCTGGCGGCGGCCGCAATGGCAGTCGTGGATTTTTCGACGGTTGTCGATGTTTCGGGCGTCGTGCTGAGCTTGACACGGTCGTCCGGCTTGGGGGCGGGCGGCTCGGTCGGCGGCATTTCCGACAAGCTGCTGACATTCGCTTCAAGCTGGACGGTCAGCTCGTTCGCGGTCTGTGTATAGGCGAAATAGCTCGCCGCCCCGATCATCCCTGCACACAGCAGCGTCACGATCCAGAACCGCAGGATATGGGACTTTTTCTCATCTTTTGTATACGATCTCATAGGATCACCTCCGCTGTTAGGATGAACCGTTTTTGCCCGAAATATACAGGACTTGCAAAAATCACCGGAATGGGGTATAATAAGAATGCGCCTGCCATGTCGCAGGAAAGACGAAGTTCCGGAGGTTTTACATGCAAAAATTGTTCCAGTACCTGCGTCCGTATCGGATTTACTTGATATTAGGACCTTTCTTTAAATTGCTCGAAGCCATTTTCGAGCTGATCGTCCCCGTCGTGATGGCGAGGATCATCGACAACGGCATCGCAAACGGCGATTCTGCCTACATCGGCAAGATGTGCGGTCTGATCGTCATACTCGGCGTCTGCGGACTCGGGTTCGCGCTGACCTGCCAGTATTTCGCATCGAAGTGCGCCTTCTCCTTCGGCGCTGACCTGCGCGGGGCGCTGTTCCGCCACATCCACACGCTGTCCCAGACGGAGATCGAGCGCATCGGCAGCTCCACGCTCATCAACCGCATCACGAACGACGTGACCTCCTCGCAGCAGGGCGTGAATATGGCGATCCGGCTCGGCACACGGGCGCCGTTTCTGGTGGTCGGCGCCATCGTCATGACGCTGCTGATCGACTGGCAGCTTTCGCTGATTTTCCTCGTGATCGCGCCGGTTCTGGGCTGCATCCTGTACGCGGTCCTCACGCGCACGATCCCCATGTACACCCGGAATCAGCAGAAGCTTGACGTCCTCACCCGTCACACCGGCGAAAGCCTCGACGGCGTGCGCGTGATCCGTGCCTTCTCGAAGCAGCAGGCTGAAACGGCTGCCTTCGATGCGGAATGTGCCGACCTCGAGCGCAGTATGATCGCAGCCGGGCGCATTTCCGTCATCCTGAATCCGGCGACCTTCCTCATCATGAACCTCGGCATTGCGGCGGTTCTCTGGTTTGGCGGCGGTCAGATCGACAGTGGTCGATTATCGCAGGGCGACCTGACGGCGTTCACGAATTATATGACGCAGATCCTGCTGGCCGGCGTGCAGCTGGCAAACCTGATCCAGATCCTGACGAAGGCGCAGGCGTCGAGCCTTCGCATCGCGCAGGTTCTCGAAACGAAAAGCTCCATGACCGACGGCGATGCGGTTCCGGCAGATGCGCAGGAAGCTGTCCGCTTCGACCACGTTTCGTTCACCTATGACGGCGCGGCGCATCCGGCGCTGGAGGACATCAGCTTTACCTTGAAAAAGGGCGAAACGCTCGGTATCATTGGCGGTACAGGTTCCGGCAAATCGACGCTCGCGGCACTGATCCAGCGAAATTACGACGCGACCGCCGGCACGGTTTCCGTCTTCGGAAGAAATGTCCGCGAGTACGATTCGCGTGCGCTGCATCAAAGCATCGGCGTGGTGCCGCAGAAAGCTGTCCTGTTCACCGGCACGATCGAGGAAAATCTCCGCTGGGCGGACGAAAACGCGCCGGGATCCCAGCTTCGCGAAGCCATCGAGATCGCGCAGGCGGCGGAATTTGTGGACAACCTGCAATACGGCCTGCAAACGCATCTCGTGCAGGGCGGCCGGAATCTCTCCGGCGGCCAGAAGCAGCGCCTGACCATCGCGCGTGCGCTGGCCGGAAAGCCAGAACTGCTGATCCTCGACGACAGCATGAGCGCCCTCGATTACGCAACGGACGCGAAACTCCGCGAGGGACTTGCCACCCGATGCCAGGGCATGACCACGGTCGTGATCTCGCAGCGAGCCACGTCCCTGCGAAACGCCGACCTCATCCTCGTCATGGAGGACGGAAAGTGCGTCGGACAGGGAAAACACGACGATCTCCTGGCGACCTGCGAGGTCTACCGCGAGATCTATGAGTCGCAGAATTCGTAAAGGGGAGGTACCGCAATGAAACACACACTTTCCAGGATCCTTCGCTATACGAAGCCCTATTCCGGCTATTTGTTCCTGACGGTCGTCTGCGCACTCATCGGCGTATCGCTCTCGCTCATCGTGCCGGTGTTCATCGGACGCGCGGTGGATCTGGCAGCGCCGCAGCTTCTGGCACAAAACGCCGGAAGGCTCGATTTTACGAAATTATGTTCCGTTGTGGCGCATCTGGCCGTCCTCGTCATCATCAGCGCCGTGTTCCAGTGGCTGCAGGGGCTTTGCATCAATCGCCTGGCGTTCGGTACGGTGCGCGACCTGCGTTCGGCGCTCGAAGCCAAGCTCCAGACCATGCCCATTTCCTATATCGACGGCAATGCCCGCGGCGACCTCATCGCGCGTGTCATCCCGGACATTGAGATCCTCTCCGATGGCTTGCTACAGGGATTTTCACAGCTGTTCACAGGCGTTGTGACCATCGTGGGGACGCTGATCTTCATGCTGACCATCAATGTGAAGATCGCGCTGCTGGTCGTGCTGCTGACGCCGATCTCGCTGTTCGTGGCAGCGAAGATCACGGCGGCTTCCCACAATGCCTTCACCCGGCAGTCCGCGCTGCGCGGCGATCTGAGCGCCCTCACGGAGGAACTCGTCGGCAACCAGCACATCGTCAGGGCGTTCGCCTATGAGGATCGCGCGGAGGCGCGGTTTGAGAAGATCAACCGCGAACTCGGCGACGCCGGTCAGAAGGCGACGTTCTTCGCGTCCATGTCGAACCCCTCGACGCGATTCGTGAACGGCCTGATCTACGCCGCCGTCGGCACCTTCGGCGCACTCGGTGCGATCGGGGCGCTGCCGTGGATCGGGGCGATGAGCGTCGGCGACCTCGCAAGCTTTCTGGCGTATTCCAACCAGTACACGAAGCCGTTCAATGAGATCTCCGGCGTGATCGCGGAACTCCAGAATGCCATTTCCTGCGCACAGCGCGTGTTCGAGGTGCTGGATGCGCCGTCCGAGCCGGAGGAGCATTTCCCGCCTGTCAGTGAGGTGCGCGGCGCGGTCACATTTGATGATGTGGAATTTTCCTATGTACCGGAAAAACCGCTGATCCGCCATTTCTCCATGCAGGCGAAGCCCGGTCAGCGCATTGCCATCGTCGGCCCGACCGGCTGCGGCAAATCGACCATCATCAATCTCCTGCTGCGGTTCTATGAGATCCGGTCAGGCAGCATCTCCATCGACGGCATCTCCACGCGCGAAATGAACCGCGATGACCTGCGCCGGCACTGCGGCATGGTCTTGCAGGAAACGTGGATCTTCACCGGAACGGACGCCGAGAACATCGCCTACGGCAAGCCCGATGCGACACGCGAGGAGATCGAACACGCCGCACGGGAAGCACACGCCCACAGCTTCATCAAGCGCCTGCCGGAGGGCTATGATACGGTGATCTCGGACACCTCCGGACTGTCACAGGGACAGAAACAGCTTCTGTGCATCGCACGCATCATGCTGACCGATCCGCCGATGCTGATCCTTGACGAAGCCACAAGCTCCATCGACCTACGCACCGAACACCGCATCCAACGCGCTTTTGAGAAACTGATGCGCGGCAAGACCAGCTTCATCATCGCACACCGGCTTTCCACCATCCGCAGCGCCGACCACATCCTTGTCATGCGGGACGGCAACATCATCGAACAGGGAAACCACGAAACGCTCATCCGACAGGGCGGATTCTACGCGGATCTGTACCATTCGCAGGGGAGGTAGTGATGAGAACCTGTCCGCATAAAGGGCAGAGCATGGGGTGAGAAAGTCCTTTGATCGCAGGCGAAAAACGCTCGTGCATGATGCAAATTTCACAATTAGCGCAATGAATTTCACCGGAGGGCTTGCAATCCCTCCGGTTTTGTGCTATAATATAGGTTGAATGTTTCTAATTTCAGACAGGAGGACATGAGATCATGGATAATTCGTTCTTTCCGATCAGCCTGACCATGCACATCATTCTGGCGCTGCTGGCTTTGCTGGTCTTTGGTATGCAGTTTATCCGTTTCCGCAAGAGCCACCATCTGGTGCTGGCGATCGCGCTGCCGTGTACGCTGCTGCCGTATCTTTCCGATAATCAGACATTTTTCTATACAGTCGGCGTATTCGAGGGCGTGGCACTGATCCTTGCAGGCATCCTTTCGCAGACACTTGACCGCGACAAGTCCGAAGCGGCGGCGAAGGAAACCGCTGACACCGGGGACACGGAGGACGAGGAATGAAGATCGTCATTTCCGACTGGAGTACGATGGCGGCTGCCAACATGGGCATGAGCGCATTTGAGGAATTCGGCGAAGTCGTCTGCTGCGGCCTGACCGCACCGGAACGTGCCGCAGAAGCCATCGGCGATGCAGAGGTCGTCCTCGTCAACAAAACGCCCATCACTGCCGAGGTGATGGACAAATGCCCGAATCTGCGCTATATCGGCTTATTCGCAACGGGCTACAACAACATCGACATCCCTGCGGCGAATGCCCACGGCATCACCGTCTGCAACGCAGGTCAGTACTCCACACAGGGCGTGATCCAGCACACATTTGCGCTGCTTCTGAGCCTTGCAGGAAATCTGCCGCGCTACGGAAAGGCCGTTGCGGACGGCGAATGGGAACGCAGCGAAACGTTTTCCTACTTCCCCTACCCGACGACGGAGCTTTCCGGCAAGACCATCGCGGTCATCGGCTATGGCAGCATCGGGCAGGGCGTGGCAAAGGTCGCGGATGCCTTCGGGATGCGCGTCATCATCCACACGCGCACCAAGCCGCAGAATTGTCCATATGAGGTCGTTTCTCTGGAGGAAGCCTTCCGGCAGGCGGACGTTCTCACGGTGCATTGTCTGCTGACGGAACAGACCGCGAACCTGCTGCGTGCGGAAACGCTTTCCCTCATGAAGCCGACGGCGTTCGTCATCAATACCGCACGCGGCGGCATCGCAGACGAGCAGGCGGTCGCACAGGCGCTGCACGACGGAAAGCTTGCCGGCTACGGTACGGACGTGCTGGTCAAGGAGCCGATGACGCCCGATACACCGCTGAAAAACGCGCCGAACTGCATCATCACGCCGCACATTGCGTGGGCTGCGCAGGAAACGCGCGAACGGCTGGTCGGCATCGTGGCAGATAACCTGCGCAACTGGCTGGCAGGGCATCCGACCAATCAGGTGAACGCAAAATGAAGCTTGCATTACGAGGACTGGCTTTTCTGCTGACAGGACTTCTGGTGATCGGGCTGCTGCTGTTTCCGGCAGCCGGAACCTTGCACTACCCGAACGGCTGGCTCCTGATCGGGAT
>JAFPXW010000067.1 GCA_017394565.1 Oscillospiraceae bacterium
CGAATGGCTGGAGATCCGCGTCAAGGATGGAAAGCACGAGCATTTCCAGCATTTCGACCGCGGTGAATACAAGGAACAGCTCAAGGTCATCGGCGATACTACCGAGACCGGTACGACCGTTACGTTCAAGGCGGACGCAGAGATCTTTGAGACCACGAAATACGACTACGAGGTCCTCCTCAAGCGTATGCGCGAGCAGGCATTCCTCAATGCCGGCATCCGCATCGTCATGAGCGATCGGCGCGACGAGGAGAACATCCAGTCCGAAACTCTCCACTACGAGGGCGGTATCCGCCAGTTTGTGGAGCATATCCACAAGGTCAAGGGCTACGAGACGGTCGGCGACATCATCTATGTGGACGGCAAGGAGGGCGACTCCATCGCGGAGATCGCCATGCAGTATAACGACAGCTATAACGACTGCATCATGTCGTTTGCGAATAATATCCACACCA
This sequence comes from Oscillospiraceae bacterium, assembly GCA_017394565.1. GTDB lineage: Bacteria > Bacillota > Clostridia > Oscillospirales > Ruminococcaceae > UBA3855. Next base: position 456 of record JAFPXW010000067.1, read on the forward strand.
AGGACGGCGGTTCCCACGAGAACGGCTTCAAGAATGCACTCACCAAGGTCATCAATGAGTATGGCAAGCGCTTCAATTTCCTGAAGGAGAACGAGAAGCTCTCCGGCGACGACGTGCGCGAAGGTCTGACGGCGATCGTTTCCGTCAAGCTGACCGAGTGCGAATTTGAGGGACAGACCAAGGGCAGACTCGGCAATCCGGAGGTGCGCCCGTTCGTTGAGAAGCTCGTGCAGGAAAAGCTCATGACGTATTTCGAGATGAATCCCGAAATTGCGAAGGAAATTCTCGATAAGTGTCTGGCTGCCAGACGCGCCAGAGAAGCGGCCAAGGCTGCCCGTGAAACGGCTCGCCGCAAGACCGCGATGGAGAGCGCATCCCTGCCGGGCAAGCTGGCGGACTGCTCCGAACACGGTGTCGAGAATACGGAAATCTACATCGTCGAGGGTGATTCCGCGGGCGGCTCTGCCAAGGGCGGACGCGACCGCCGCTATCAGGCGATCCTCCCTCTCTGGGGTAAGATGCTCAACGTCGAGAAAGCTCGCATCGACCGCGTTTACGGCAATGATAAGCTCATGCCGGTCGTGACGGCGCTGGGTACGGGCATCGGCGAGGACTTCAATCTCGAAAAACTCAGATATGACAAAGTCATCATCATGGCGGATGCCGACGTGGACGGATGCCATATCCGGACACTGCTGCTGACGTTCTTTTTCCGCTATATGAAGCCCCTGATCGAGAACGGCAATGTCTACATCGCACAGCCGCCGCTCATTAAGGTCGAGCGCGACACGAAGGCGAAGAAGTACGAAGCCGTGCGCTATGCTTTCTCCGACGAGGAGCGCGACAAATACATCGAGGAACTGAAAACTTCCGAGGACGGCAAGAACTTCAAACTGCTCGTCCAGCGCTACAAAGGTCTTGGTGAGATGGACTCCGAACAGCTCTGGGAAACCACCATGAACCCCGAAACACGCACCATTCTTCAGGTCAAGATGGAAGATGCCATCCGCGCCGACGAGATCATCACGATCCTGATGGGAGACAAGGTCTTGCCGCGTAAGGATTACATCGAGAAGTACGCAAAGACGGTTTCTAACCTTGACGTGTAAAGGAATTGTGCATCAGCACAGCTGACCGCTGATGCAGGGCGCCGCCCTCAGCAAGCCCCTCCCGTGGGGGAGTTCAGCTGACGCCAAGCAGGGTGCAGGGGGCGCAGCCCCCTGCAAAGATAGCCCCCTCCTGGGAGGGGGTTGGGGGTGGGGGAAAGAAAGACGCTTATCCTATTTTGATAAGTTTTTAGTATTGCCTTCTCTCCCTTTAAGGAGTAATATGGACGAAAACACAACCACCACTGTTTCCGCTGACGGGCTCCTGATGGAGAAACAGTACAAGATCCCGTTCGAGATGTTCCGGAATGCCTTCATCGCATTCCAGAAAAAATTCGTCTATCCGCGCACCTACCTGGTCATGGGCGTTCTGGCGCTCGTGATCGCGGTGTATGGCTATTTTCTCGTGTACGGCGGCGAAAATGCCAACCGCGGACTGTACTGCATGATCATGCTGTTCTGCGCAGTCATGATCGTGTTCCAGTGGTTCAATCCGCGCAAGATCCGCCGCAATCTCATGGAGGGCGTGCGCGAGATCGAGGATGACGAATACCGCCTGCGCATTTTTCCGGAATATCTGGAGATCGGCAATATCCTGCCGCCGGAAAACCCCGAAGATGCAGCACATGACGAACTCTTTGACGATGCGCCCACCGAGGATTTCACCGGCACGCGCATCCACTACAACAAAGGTCTGCACATGATCGAATATCCGGATTTCTTCATTCTGTATCAGCAGAAAACCATGTTCTACGTCGTCCCGAAAACAGCGTTCGACGCAGAGGAGCTGGAAATTCTCAGAGTGCATTTTTCGCAGAGATTGGAGAAAAACTTCTCATCTAAGTGCTAACAGATCCTTGTGCCGCTTGCCGGAGGCAAAGGCACAGACTGCTTTTCCGCCGCTTTTGGCTCAAAAGCGGCTGGGGTCAAGTGGCAAAGCCCCTTGCAGGTGCAGGGCAGCGCCCTGCGAAAAAACGAGGTGAAAATTTTGAGTAACGAAACTGAAAACACAGAAATGCAGGTGCAGGAAGCACCGCAGCACAAGGTGATCCCTGTCGATGTGGCGGATGAGATGCATGACAGCTTCCTCGCTTACGCCATGTCCGTTATCATCTCCCGTGCGCTGCCGGATGTCCGCGACGGTCTGAAACCCGTTCACCGCCGCATCATCTACACCATGCACGAAAATAAACTGACGCCCGATCAGCCGTACCGTAAGTGCGCCGATACCGTCGGTGCCGGGCTGGGTAGATACCATCCGCACGGCGACGCTTCCGTCTATGACGCGCTCGTCCGCCGGGCACA
>JAFPXW010000068.1 GCA_017394565.1 Oscillospiraceae bacterium
CCAGCGCACACAAACGATCCCAAATACGATCAGCAATATGGCGATCAACGCGATCCTGAGCCATTTTTTGGTTTGCGGTCTCATGCGGCATCCCCTTTCATATTCTATATTATACCACAATAAAATCCGAAAATCAATGGCAAATGGACGGATAGCGGATGAAATTTCTGTGAAATGCCATTCACCAAAAAAATTCTAAAAACCCCTTGACAAATGCGAAGAAATCTGGTATAATATTATTTGTTGTGAGACATTAGCTCAGCCGGTAGAGCATACGCCTTTTAAGCGTAGGGTCATGGGTTCAAATCCCATATGTCTCATCCAGCGCGCCCCTCACCTTGTGAGGGGTTTTTTGTTTGTGCCACTATCGAAGCCTTGCAATATTCATAAAAAACACATGAAAACAACTTCACCATATGTTATAATAAATATATGTGTAAATGATTGGTAATCATTCAATTTTCAGCACGGGGGGACGACAGATGAATCGAATCACTGTGGCTTTTCATATACTCATCATGACACTTATGTTCGTCATGATCGGACTGATTTTCGGGATGCATATGAATGTGACCGGCGAAACGCATTCGCGCGAATTGCTCGACTTCAGCGATGGCTGGGTCTATCAGGATATGTCTCCTGCGGATCTTGGCAATCTGCGCAGTGATGGGGATATTGTGCTATACAATTACTCGCTTACCTCGTCCTATCGCGAAAATCACTTGTGTATGCGCAGCAAGAACATCAATTTTTCTGTGTATCTGAACGATGAGTTAGTTTACTAGTTCAATCCGCGTTATCCGCAAATTTTCGGGCGTTCTTATGGCAATTATGTTCATAGCATTTTGCTTCCGCCCAAGCGTCCTGAGGAGGAAATTGTCCTCAGTATCGTCGCCGATCCCATCTATCGGGATGGTACAGAGTTTTTCAAGGACGTTTATATGGACCAGCAGGGTGTTTACATCAACGAACAGATCCAAGGCCGTTTTGCGCAGTTTTTTGTTTGTCAGCTCATCTTCCTCATTGGTGTATTCCTGTTTTCGATCGGTTTTTATTTTGCGCTGCGTGTGCAGAAACGAATGCAGACGATGGCGCTCGGACTTGTAGCCATTCTTTCCGGAATGTGGGCTGGGATGGAAACGCTGTATCTGCAGCTGATAACCGGAAATGCGGCTGCGTGCCACTTTATCAATTATTTGACGCTCATTTTTCTTCCTGTTCCGGCGATCCTGCTTGTTGCCAATATCACCTCCTCGGAAAAATCAAGGGCGATCCTTCTCATCAATGCAATGGTTTTTGTCAATGCGGCGGCTCAGATCCTCTGCACACTGAAAGGTATCTGCGACTATCACCAGATGCTTTGGATCACACATTCTGTCATTATTTTTACCGGGCTCACAAGTATTTTCCTTGCCGCCCGTTCGATCCACCAGCATCGCGAAAACCTCACGAAATATCGCATGATCATTGGAGCGTTTTCGCTGTTTCTTGTGACAGGGATCATTGACATTATACGCTACCATCAGGGAATGAGCTACGGTACATTTTTTACGGCAGGAATTTTCATATTTGTCGTTTACCTCGGCTACTTCGAGGTTCGTGAGCTTGTCCGGATGGCCGAGGAGAGTGCGCACGCTGCCGAATTGGATCGGCTGGCGCACATGGATGGCTTAACCGGGCTGAAAAACCGTCTTGCGTTTGGCGAGTATGAAGAAACGATCTGCAAGTCTGACTCCACCTACACCATCATGCAGTTCGACGTGAACAACCTCAAAAAAGTCAACGATGAATTCGGACACAACGCCGGCGACAAGCAGATTTGTGCGGCTGCCCGGATCATTTCAGACAGTTTTGGCGCGTTAGGTCATGTGTTCCGGACTGGCGGCGATGAATTTATCGCGATTCTGGGAATCACGTCAGACGCGGAGGCGCTATCGCATTCGATGGAATGTTTTTCGCAGTATATCGAGGATTATAATGTATCCGAGAATCCACCTGTCATGCTTTCGATCGCTGTCGGCATGGCAGAATTCCGCGGCGAAACCAACGCATTGAATGAAGCCGAGAGCCTCGCCGACCAAAGAATGTACACGAACAAAAAACAGCTCAAAGGGTTAGCTTAAAACGCAAAATACCGCGAAAACAGGAGAGATTATGGATGAACTCATCATTCGCCCGATCGCACAGATCCGGACGGATTTTCAGGAGAAATTTGGCATTCCCCGCCAGTCGGGACGTGTCGGGGAACTGACCGGCACGATCGTGTTTGTGCCGGAATTCCGGAATCAGGATGCTCTGCGCGGCATCGAGGAATTTTCGCATCTATGGCTGATTTTTGATTTTTCGGCTTCGCATCGGGAAAAATGGTCACCGACAGTGCGTCCGCCAAGACTTGGCGGCAACACGAGGGTGGGTGTCTTTGCAACGCGCTCGCCCTTCCGTCCGAATCCGCTGGGGCTTTCGTGCGTGAAATTCCTCTCACTCGAACAAACCGCCCACGAGGGTACGGTCATCCATGTGGCAGGTGTGGATCTGCTCGATGGAACGCCGATCATCGATATCAAGCCGTATATCCCGTATGCAGATGCGCACCCGGAGGCGACCGGGAGCTTTGCGGATACGCATAAGGATGACCGGCTCGCGGTGGACATTCCGCCGGAGCTGCTCTCTGCGATCCCTGAAGCAAAGAGAAATGCCGTGATCGCGTGTCTTTCAGAGGATCCGCGCCCTTCTTACCAGGATGATCCTGAACGCATCTATAGCATGGCGTTTGCAGGGCTGGATATTCATTTTCGTGTGCAGAATGGTATAGCTGCGGTCATTCGGATCGACAAAAAAGATTAACAGAACCCCGTATCCAAATTTAGGATACGGGGTAATTTTCTCGAAATATAGGCTTATTTGATTTCCGAATAAACAATATTACGCATCAGCTTTGCGGCTTGCGATGTTCCGGCACAAGCGACCTGGATGAAGAATTCGATGACCAGCTGCTCCTTCGGATCGACGCAGAAGTACGTTCCTGTCCAGCCGTCCCAGCCAAATTCTCCGGTATTGGCAATGGTTCCGGCTGTCTTGCGGTCAGTCAGCACACGGACAAGCGAACCATAGTCATAGCCGCGCAGCGAATCCCAATCCTGATCTGCTCGGAACGCTTCGCCGGCCACCTGCGGTGTACGGATAAAATCAAACGCTGCCGGTGAGAGGATCCGCACGCCGTCCGGGGATGTGCCGCCATTTGCAAGGGTGCAGGCGAATTTCGCATAATCCTCAACGGTGGACGTCAAACCGGCGCCGCCGGAAATAAACGCCGGCAATGTGAGATAATTGTTCAGTCCAAGGTGACATTTCTCATCGCGTACCAGCTTTCCGTCGACCAGCTCATATGCAGCAGCAAAGCGGTCTTGCTTGTCCTCATGCACATAGAAATCCGTGTCCGTCATGCCAAGCGGATCGAAGATATTTTCCATCAGGTAATCCCGGTAATTCCTGCCGGTCACCGCCTCAACGACCGCACCGAGGATATCCGCAGAAATGCCATACTTCCAGTGCGTTCCCGGCTCGAATTCGGCAGGGATCTTCGCAGCACGGCGGCAGAATTCTCGCGTCGTAATGGCATTCTCAGTCTCCCGAAAATACTCCATGTCACCGAAAAAAGACGCCATATCGCGCTCGGTTTGCGTCAGACAATTCGGGTACGGCAAGCCGCTCTGCATATTCAGAAGGTGCTGGATCCGCAGCACATTCCTCGCAGGATGCGGCTTCCCGTCCTCGCTATACACCTGAAAATCGCGAAATTCCGGTAAGATCCAGCCAACCGGCATATCTGTATGGATCAAGCCGCGCTCCACAAGCTGCATGACTGCAACCGCCGTCACAGGCTTCGTCATGGAATAGATCCGGAAAATGGTATCCTTCGTCATCGGGCGGTTGGCCTCACGGTCAGCCTGGCCAAACGAATTCAGATACAGACACTTGCCGGCTTGGTATACAGCGGCATTGGCACCGACAAAATCACCGGAATTCAGGGCTTTTTCAATCATTGCATCCAATTTCTGCTTCATGTTCTGTCTCCTTCCGTGTTCACCCGCAGCGCCTGGTCGAGCGCGAACGAGTAGAGGTATAGCTCCTTGACCGGCTCGCCGAGGATCTGCTCAGCGGCAGCACGGTACAGCTCGAGCTGGAGCGAATATTCACGCAACAGCGACGTTCCTGATGTTGCGTAGTCCGTTTTGTAATCCACGATCACCCAGCCGTCCGGTTCGTGAAAGAGCAGATCCATCGTGCCGATCAGCACGCCATCTGTCCCCTTGTATTTTTCAGTCAGCTCCGGGTAATTAGGTAAATGCAAGGCGCCAAGCTGCACAAACAGGTTCTTTTCGCGTTCCACCCGGTCAGATACGGCGATCCGTGCGTACAGATCACTGGCAAAAAATGCAGCCAGTTTTTCCGCTGTCACAGATGCAGCCTCAGAGGAATTCACCAGACCAGATCTCTCCAGCTGATCCAGTGCTTCCTGCGGATTCTTCGCAGCTAAGCCAAAATCAAGCAGCTGCATCACCTTGTGAACTGCCGTTCCACGCGCGGCCCCCTTGAGATTTGCAAGTCCGCCGGTCCGGCCCTCCAGCTTGAACTGCGGCTGGCGCATCAGGTCAGTCACGCCCGTTTCCGGATGTGCAAGCTGAGTGACGCTGAATTTTGAAACCAGCGAAGACTGCGGCGTTTCATATACAAATGCCAGCTGCCGCTTCATGCTCTCGGTGACAGAAGCATCGGGCATGGCCGTCGGTGCAAATGCCTCCGGAACCGCTTCCGTTTCTTCCTGATGATATAGATACTGGCGATATTCTGCGATCTTTCCAGTACTTTCCTCGCCTTCCATGAGCCGCTGCACATTCTGCGCATCGCAGGAGCCCAGCAGAAAATACAGAAGCCAGTCCTGCATGGACGACGCGACCGGCGCAAGGTCCGTCACAAGTTCCGGCTTCATTTCGAGTAATCCGCCAAGCTTTCCGGCTGATGTTTTGGCAGTCACCGGTCCCTCCGGACGATCCATCACAAGGAACAGCTGCTGCTCCGCGCGTGTTAAAGCGACGTAAAACAGCCGCATTTCCTCGCTTCTCTGCCTGCGGTACACCTCAGAAAGCAAATGACGGTAAGCAGCAGTTTGCAGCTGCAAACAAGTCTGCCTGTCATGGACCTTTACACCCAGCAGTCCGTTTTCACTCGCCTGGATGGGGGAATCTGCCGGCTTACGGCTGAATTTATGATCCAGATACGCGATAAACACAAACGGATACTGCAACCCCTTGGACTTGTGGATGGTCTTGACAGAAACAGCCGTTCTGCCGGCTGTGCCGCCCTTCACTTCAAGGTCACGGCCAGCACCTTCCAGACGGTCAAGGTAGCGCAGCCAGCCGGATAAGCAGCTTTCCGCCGTCAGATCAGCATGATCGCGATAACCCTTTGCAAGACGAGAAAATGCCTCTAAATGGGCTCTTCTGTCCTCCGCATCATCATACAGGCTCTGTAACGCCAGCAGATCTGTCAAGCGATAGATCTCCCAGATGGCATCCTCCAACGGCAGCCGGACAGCGGTTTCCTGCATGGCGTACAGATCAGACAGAAATGCCTGCGCCCGCGACTGCAGATCTGTGATCTCCTCCGGAGCTTCCGGCATTTCTGCCAGCTCCTGCAATTTCAGAAATACCCTGCGCCGCCGGCTCACAAGCTTCAGCTGTACCAGATCCTGCGCTGTGAAGCCATAGATCGGCGAGAGCATCACCGCCGCAAGCGCTCCGTCATGCAGCGGATTATCTGCACAGCGCAGCAAATTCCGGATCAGATGGATCTCGGGCAAAGCCAGCAAGCCGCCATCCTCATCCGCGGAGACCGGGATCCCCAAACGGCGCAGCGCCTCGATCACCGGCGCACAATAGCTCGACACCGAGCGCATCAGTACACAAAAATCGCCCGCCTGCGCAGGTCTTGTGACGATCTCACCATGTTCGTCCATGCGGTAAACTGGTGCGGTTCCGATCATCGAGTGGATTGTCGAGGCAATACACTCCGCCTGCAAATTGGCGCCGTCCGGAAGCTCGTCACTCTCCCGTGCGATCAAAACCTGCGTTTTTGCCATACAATCGTGAAAAACAGGCGAGCCAAAGTTTAGCTGCTCATTTTCATTATAATCAACTTCACCGCAGTTTTCTCGCATCACCGCAAAAAACAGCGCGTTCACAAAATGGAGTACGCCTCTGGCACTCCGGAAATTCTGATTGAGAAAAATACGCGCCATTTCCCCCTCTGCACTTTCCGAAAGCGGTTTGCTCAGACTGATCGCGCGGCGAAAATTCTCGGGATTTGCCTGGCGGAAGGAATAGATGGACTGCTTCACATCGCCGACAAGGAACGCATTATCACCGTAATATAGCCCCTGATCCGTCACAAGCATATGCCGGGACAGCAACTTGAAAATACAATCCTGTTTATTGTTGGTATCCTGATATTCGTCAACCATGATTAGCTGGAACTGACTCGAAAGTTCCTCCGCCAGGGGGGAACGGTGGATCGTCCCGTCATCGTCGGCGTCGCATAGCAGCTGCAGGGCAAGCTCCTCCGCATCCGCAAAGGAAAGCGCATTTTGACGCATTTTTTCTGCCATCAGCGCGTCAAGATAATCATTTGTGAGGTCGAGGAGAAGCGGAACGACCTGCACGGAGATCTCAGCATCAGCTTCAAAAAAGCGCATCGGTTCGAGCATTTTCTCGATGAGATCCTGATAGCGCTCTTTTGCGATGGTCGCCATTTGTAAAAAGGCCAGCTTCGCATCCGGATCCACATTTGACCGAAGCCCCGGGATCTTTTCAAACGTGTGAGACCGCGTCAGCGGTTCTGTACAGAGCGCCTCACGTGCCGCTGTTTCCAGAAATGCAAGGTGGCAGCGAAGCCCAGCTAAATCTGTTTCCAGCTTCCTGACAAACGCATTCCCCTTTTTGGGATCGACTTTCGTAAGCGCATGATCCGCAAAATCGCGCGATTTTTCGTAAAACGCGATCATAGACCGCAGCTCACGGCAAGCCGCAGTCCGCATCTGCTCAAACAGAAATGAAGCATCGGCGGCCTGTGCCCGCACGTTCGCTGCCCAGATCTTCGGAAACGCCAGGCTGCCCATGAAATCGGCGATCTCAAGCACGAGCGACTCCAGATCACTGTCGTCCTTAGCGCAAAAATAGCGGAACAGCGTCGCCATTTCAGGCCTTTCCGATGACCAGCGTTCAATGGCGCGGTCAAGCGCACGCTGCTGATAGATGGCCTCCTGCGCTGGCTCAGCGATCGTAAATTGCGGTGAAATGCCCAAAACATCTGCATTTTCGCGAATCAGATCAAAGCAAAACGAATGGATCGTCGAGATCTTCGCGGCCGACAGCTTCATCCGCTGTTCAAGCAAGTAAGCGTGGGCTGATTCATCGCCTGATGCCGCGGTTTCGGTAATTTTCGCAGAGAGTGCCGCCGAAAGCCGCTGCTTCATTTGTGCGGCGGCGTCATTTGTAAAGGTCACAACAGCGATCTGGTCGGCTGAGACGCGCCGATCCTCCGAAGTTTCGGACAAAATTCGCACGAGGCGTTCGACCAGGACCGCGGTCTTGCCGCTTCCGGCAGCGGCAGAAACGATGATGCTGCGATCACGCGCTGTGATCGCGTCAAGCTGTTGGTTCGTCCAGTTCGCCATCGGTAACCTCCTTTCCTTCAAACACTTCCATTCGCATCGCGTTCTTTTCCTCGGCTTTCAGAGCGTGCGGCGTGTCGTCCTGCTTCGCACCGCACAGATCTCCGTATTTGCAGTACCGACATGGATCCGCCTCTGGAAGCCGGCATGGAACCGGCGATATTTCGCCGTTTTCAAGCTTGTGTGCCATACTGCAGATCGTTTTCTTCACATACTGCTCCAGGTGCTGCATCTGTGCATCCGTCACTGTGAAAAGGGACTGCCCTGTCTTTGCCGTCAGCACCGGAACCGCACTCTCACGGATCAGCGGCTCCATATGATTAGCCGCAGCTTCCGTCAGCAAACCGCGCGACTGAAAATGCTCGTCCATGATCTCGCTGCGTTCTCGATTTTCGCGGGATCTCGCCGCATATTGATTGGCACGCAGCTGACCGGAGGGCAAATACAAAACGCCTGACGGGTTCGCATGACCAAACGCGCCATGCTGTTCGAGTGCAAACAAATAGATCAGCATCTGCATATCAAGCCCAAAGTAGAGCTTTTCGGGAACCAGGGACTTGTCCCCGGTCTTGTAATCCACAACGCGCAGCAGGTTCGCATTCTCGTCCGTGCATACATCCACGCGGTCGATCTTACCGGTACACAGAATGTGCCCGTCCTCAAGGGAAAGCGGCGGAAATTCCCCGATTTCCGGATCTTTTTTTACAACGACCTCGAATCCCTCCGGGCGGAATTCCTCATTCCGGAAGATCTCCTGCATATGCACGAGCAGTTCCAGAAGGCTGTCCCCTGCCGCCTGGTAGCTCATCCGGAAGCGCCCGGAACGCCTGATGCTTTCCGAAAAATTGTCCTTGGAAAATTGCGTTGCATAGCCGGAAATCAGTTTTCCGAGTTCGTTTTCGTCCAGCGACAGAAATTCCGTCATCGGCGTATCCCGCAGGATCTGCTCCAGGCAGTAATGCGCAAAATTGCCGATATTCCGGTACGAAAACGTTTCGGCTTCCGGTATATACAGCCCCAGCACATAACGGCAGAAGTAAGCATAGGCACACTGGTGAAACATTTCGATCCCGGACGGTGAAAGCTGGATCTGTTCCCCCAGAGCCTCATGCATCGTCCCGGGCTGTGCAGATGGCGTTTTCGGCTCTGTTGTGAGTTTTTCGAGGCGTGCTCTGTAGATGGGATCTGCCATCAGAATGGCCCGGAGTGATGCTAATTCCGGCGTATCCTCATGCATCCGGCGGACATAGGCTTCGTATCCCGCAGCCATTGTCCGCACATAAAAGCGAACCGGCAGCTTGTCCGCGTCGATCCACAGATGCGTGTCACGCGGGAAAAGCGACTGTATTTCGCCAAAAACAGGAGACACTACACATTCCGCGCCATCGACGTCGCGCTTCGGCGCTGTTAACCAGATCTCATGGGATGCCGCAGACAGCAGCTTAGCCACGATCAGAAGTTCATCAGAATGCAGCTCCGGCAACAATCTGGAAATCGCAATATTCCGGGATTCCAACTGTGTGAGCTCACTTTCTGTAAAAAGCCCTTTCGGTTTCACATCCGCAGGGAATACCCCTTCAACGGCGCCCAGGACAAACACGATCTTCGGTGCGTCCAGTCGAACCATCTGCGCATCTGCGATCTGAATGCTGTCAAGTGTCTGCGGCGGCACAGAAAAGCTTGACGACTGCACCAGCAGAAGAAGCTGCTCGTAGATGCGGCGCATCGGCAGTTTTTCATTCCCAAATCCGGTCACAAGTGTATCGAGCATATCGCATAGGAGATTCCAGATCATGACGAATTCGTTCTGAGACGAAGCGTCCATCGAAGAAATCACCGCATCGAAGGCTTTTTTCTTGCGTGCCAGATGATCGAATAGTTCGCCGCACACAACACGCACCGTCCGCCCCTGGCAGGCATCCCGCATCTCGTGAAGCTCACGCATGAGCCGCACGCGCAGCTTTTCCAGACGTTCACCGCCGAAATTCTGCGTCAGGTTTGCGGTTTCACCTTCTTCGCAGAAGGGCTTGTCCCACGCCTCGCCGTCGATGCCCCATGTAAAGCAAAAATGCTCAAGCATACCGGAATACTCCGAAGAATAGCCAGAAAATGGCGATTTCACATAACGAAGGATCGTCTCCGTATGCCACTCACGCGCGGACAGCAGCTCCAGAAGCGTCAGCGTGTGCCGCGTCAGGTCGGTATGCAGCACCGGCCGCGCTTCGCTACAGTCAAACGGCAGCGCAAAGCGTTCCATCGCACGTTGCAGCAGCGGATCATAAAGCGCAGGATCCTTGACCACGACGGCGATATCGCGGCATCGCAGCCCCTCGCCCCTTGACAGCAGTTCGCAGATCTGCGCACAGACATACTCGACCTCTGCATTCGGATCGGCTGCCGTCACAAGGTGGATGTGCGGTGCCTCGTCCAGTGTCTCTGTGTGGGGGCGAAGGATGGATTTGCTCAGCAGCGCAAGGTCCTTGTGATCAGAACGGCGATAATCCTTCAAAAACTCCCTTTCTATGGGGATACCAGCATCGTTTGCGATGCGTTCAAGCGTGCGCACAGTCTTATTGCCGCCAAGGAAAACATCGGGAAGCAGACGCAGGCTCTCCTCCGCGCGGATCGCAGCTGTCATCGTGGGACAGGTGCTGAGCATCACGGTGAGAAGCTGTATCTGATCCCCGGTAAAGCTGTCAAATTCATCAATATAGAACTCGCGTTCGCGAAAGAAATCGCCTGTCTGTGCGATTTTTGCGGCTTCCGTCAGATTCACAAGACTGTCATTGCGCCCATGCTCTGCAAGGATCCGGTCATATCGAAGCAGGATCTGGCCAAGATCCTGTGTTTTTCTCGCAGCACGGTCGGGAAGCGACGCAGCTGCTTCGATCAGCTGCTCTGCGCAAACGCCGGATTTTCGGATTTTTGTTACCAGGTCAGAAAGCATGAGTACAAATTCCGATGTATCAACACGCTTTTCCAGACTTTCAAGGAGCTTTTCCGCAGCACACTCGTGCGCAGCCTGCCACAAATACAAAAGCTTCTCCTGTTCGCTTGCATAACCGGCTGTTCGCGACGATCCCGCCTGCCGCAGGATCTCACGCGCCAATGTCTGAAAGCTATAGGTTTCCACCGCATTAAATGCCTGCGCCCCGATCTGCTCATAAAGCTTTTTTTCGCCCTCAAACGAGAATTGCTCCGGTATCAGAAGCGCTGTTTTTTTTCCGGCAGAAACCGCTTCAGAAAGGGATCTCATCAGCTTTGTGGACTTTCCGGTACCACAGCCGCCAAGGATCAGATGAAGCATCCGCACGCCCCCTTTGTTTTCTGTGCCCTCTGCTACAGAGGGCCGTATCTCTTATGATTTGTGATGCCTCCATCCAAAACCGGGCATCACACTACCCTTCCTATTATAATACATATTCTGTGCAAAGTCAATAGAAAAGTAGCGAATCTGCCGCTTTTTTGCCAACATTTGCAACACGCAGCGTACCGATGTAAACTGCCGCACTGACAATGGTGAACATTGTCATGGACGCCAGCGAGGTCTGGGGCTTGCAGTGTATGAGAAAGCACACAATCCTGCCGGTTTCCGTACAAAGTGCGGCTGACAGCAACGGCAGGCCAAGAAACGGCAGGATCTCAAACCGCATCCCTGTGCGTCTGGCAACGATGATAAGCCGTGCGATGTTTCCGGCAATATTGCTTGCATAATAGGATATGACGATTCCGGGGAATCCCATAAGCGGAATACAGATCAGAACGATCGAAATGCGGATCACATACTCGCACAGATAGTTGAGCGATGAAAACGCCTGGGCGCCCATGCCCTTGATGATGCTCTCCAGGACGATCTCCAGGTAGATAAACGGCACAACAGGTGCCAGCAGACGGATCATGCGGCCTGCGATCGCACCGCCTCCGAGACGCTCGCCAACCTCGCCGCCCAGCACGATCAGCCAGGTCGTCACAAAAATCGCAAACGCCAGCGTTCGCCGGATCGTGTCCCGGGACAGCGAGCGTATACGCGGCATTCTTCCGGCGGCGTTTTCTCTTGCGATCTCTGTGACGAGGATCCCTGCAAGTGAGCAAAGGATGGTCGAGGGGAAAAAGAGCGTCGGCAGAATGATGGCTTCAAAGATCCCGAACTGCGAAAGTGCCTCTCCTGCGCTGTTTCCGGCTTGCCGAAGCGTTACAGGGACCAGGGCGTCATTGGCTGCGGACAGCAGGGCGGTCAGTGCCGAGCCTGCCATGACCGGGATGGACTGCTTCAGGTAACCGATCCATCGCAGAGAAGGCTCGCTCGTTTTTTCGACTTGTATTTTATGTACAAACAGGACAAGAAATGCAATCTCGCCGACCGCTGCGCCGAGTGATGTCCACGCTGTCAGATCACAAAGATTTACCGAAGACGGGGAGTGCAGCAGCCTTGCGCCGACGACGGTTCCGGCGACGCGCAGGACAAATTCCATCGCGTCCGCAGCTGCACACAGCCCTGCCTTGCAAAGTGCGTTGCACCAGCCCTTCAGACACGCCGCGATCGTCACGACCGGCACGCACAGACAAAGGTGCCGGATGGAGGATGCCAGTGCTTCATCATGCAGAAAGTAGCCTGCCGCCCCTTTGGCCAAGGCTCCGATCAGTCCGGCGCACACGAAGGAAAGCGTCAGGCTGACTGCAAGGCAAATCCTAAAAATTCCAGATGGATCGCGCTTTTCTTTTCCGAGCTCCTCTGAAACGAATCGGCTGACGCAAAGAAATGCATTGCCGCTGCCGATCATACACAGCAGCCGAAAAAACGATGCGGACAATGTCAGTACGCCGACGCCTTCTGCACCAAATCGTGCCGTCAGCAGACAATTCACGCCGAGTGCCCCTGCGTCCAGAAGCATCTGGATCACTGTCAAAAGTACAGTATCCCGAACTATACTGCGTTGCATAAGCCACCTCCCAGGACGGACAAGCTTTGCTGAAGAAGCACAAATTGTCACGTCAAAATCTTTTTACGGGAAATTCTATGCACGACCTGCCGTCTTCATGCATAGACTGCAAGAGAAGCAATATGAAAGGTGGTTTTTGCAATGCCCAGATTATTTTTAAGTCCCTCCACCCAAGAGTGGAACCCTTACAACGGCGGCGGAAACGAGGAGCTGTACATGAATCGGCTCGCCGACGCTATGGAGCCTTATCTGCGATCCTGCGGCATTTCCTTCGTCCGGAATGATCCCGACCGCAATGTCGCCGGTGCGATCGCTGACAGCAATGCCCAGGATTTTGAAGTGCATCTCTCGCTGCACTCGAATGCCGCGCCGGAAAGCCGTCCCGGTTCCATGCGCGGCATCGAGGTCTACTACTCACCCTACAGCATCTGGAGCGAAAAGCTTGCGGTGATCATTGCCAATAATTTCCGCGCCGTCTATCCCCTGCCCGACCAGACCCAGGCCATCGCTACCACGACGCTGGGAGAAGTCACGCGGACCAGGGCTGTGTCCGTTCTTGCGGAGATCGGGTATCACGACAATGCCGAGGATGCTGACTGGATCCGGAACAATCTCAACGCCATCGCCGCGAACCTGGTGCAGTCGTTATGCGATTACTTCGGATTGCCGTTTGTAGAGCCGGTCGCTGTCGTGCGCGGTGTTGTCGCGACGGATGGTTCCGGGCTGAATTTACGCGCATTTCCAGCAAAAACCGCCCGAATCCTCGCTTCCATCCCCAATGGCGCCACGCTCACGGTCTACGGCAAAACCGGCAGCTGGTACGTCGTGACCTGGAACGGACTGACAGGGTATGTTGCCGCTGCATTTGTGGCGATCTGATCTGCATTGCCGCAGATATTGCGGGTGTCCCCCCTCCCTGGGGGGTGGGGGGAAAGAAATGTGCCTGTTCTCTTAACAGAACCCCCAAAATGGATTTCCGTAGACATTGCTCTTTTCCTCTTGACAATCACCCCGTTCTGCGGTATAATAAAAGAGTATTGCTATGAATTTCAAACCACAGGAGGTACATCATGACCACACTCCGCTGGCTCAATCAGCTCGAGCGAAGGTTCGGCAAGTTCTCCATCCCGAACCTCATGTCCATCATCGTGTTCGGCATGGCGATCGTGTTTGCAGTTGATCTGTTCATCGATCCCAGCTATGAGTTCAATCTCAGCTCGATCCTCTATTTCGACCGTAACGCGATCCTCGCCGGTCAGGTCTGGCGGTTGCTCACTTTTGTGTTTATTCCGCCATCGAACAGCCCGATCTTCATCCTGTTTGCGCTGTATTTTTACTGGATGATCGGCACCGGACTCGAACGGCAATGGGGTTCGTTCCGCTTCAACATCTTTTATCTGCTGGGCATCCTCTTTAACATCATATCCGGCTGCATCACAGGCTATGCGACTAACGATTATCTCAATATGACGCTGTTTTTCGCATTTGCAATGCTGTTCCCGAACTTCCAGGTGCTGCTCTTTTACTTCATCCCGGTCAAAATCAAGTGGCTCGCGATCATTGATGCCGTTTTACTTTGCGTTTCGCTGATTTTTAACACCTGGTCGGGAAGGCTTGCCATCCTCTGCTCGATCCTGAACTTCCTCGTGTTCTTCGGACCGGAGATGTTCTATCGGTTCAAAATGTTCCTGCGGCGACACACCACTGCCAAGCGGCAAAAGCAGAATCTCCAGCAGAACCAGAACTGGAAAAATCACTGGTGGAACGATAAGGATAACAACCCGTTCCATTAATGCAGCAAAAAATCCCACCTATCCGGAATCTTCGTGATTCCAGACAGGTGGGATTTTTTTGGTCTGTCAGCACGGATCAGCAGGGACAGGCATTTCACTGGGGAAATGCTCTGTGCCGACACGCTTGCGGTACAGGGACTTCAGCAAATAAATGCCGACCAGCATCGTCGCCCCTTCTGTGATCGGGAACGCAAGCCAGATGAGCCAACGCATCCCCGCGCTGCTGCCGGCGATCGCCATGAACAGAAGTGTCAGCGGGAAAATCAGGACCAGCTGACGCAGCAGAGAGATCACAAGCGACTCGATGCCGCCGCCAAGTGCCTGATAAATGCCCTGCAGTGCGATATTGGCGCCGGCAAACAGGAAGCTCAGCGAGATCACACGCATGGCACTGATAAACAGAGACAGCGTGTCGGCAGAAACGCCGAAAATGCCGGCAAAAGGCTTTGCAAAAACCTCGATCAGCAGAAGCCCCGCTGCCATGATGATCTCCGTGAATAGCAGCCCATAGCGGATGGTCTCACGGATACGGACACGGTTCCCTGCCCCGAAGCTGAACGCAAGGATCGGCGTGATCGCGTCACGGAGTCCGAATGCAGCAAACAGGACGAATTGCTGGATCTTGAAGTACATTCCGTAGGCGCTCTGCATCGGGACGCTGATCCTGCCGAGCAGGATATTCAGGCCGTAGGTCATGACCGACATCAGCGCCTGTGCAATGATCGCAGGCAGACCGATCGTATAGATCTCGTGAATGATCCGGAAATCCGGCTTGCAGTCTGCCAACCGGAAACGAATGTCCTTGTTTTTGCCCAAATGGAAGAACATTCCGACGATCATGGACACGATCTGACCGATGACTGTCGCCCATGCCGCGCCGCTGACGCCAAGCTTCGGGCATCCGAGCAGTCCGTAGATCATGATCGGATCCAGAATCATATTGGTGACTGCTCCGGCAATCTGCGCGATCGTCGAAAAAAGCGAACGTCCGGTCGCTTGCAGAAGCTTCTCTGTGATGGAAAATCCTACGATGCCAAAACTCAGGATGCAGCAGATGCGCAGATATTGCTCTGCCATCTGCAAAGTCAGTTCGCTGGTTTCTGCTGTCGCCTGTGATGTGACGTAGGCGTTCACGCCAAATAACCCGAACAGTACGAATACGACAAACATCACGCCGCCGAGAAAGAATGCATTTCCGGCGGTTCTGCCGGCTTTTGCAGGATCCTTCTGACCGAGGGAACGGGCCGTCAACGCATTCACACCGACACCGGTACCGATCGCGATGGCTACCATCAGCATCTGCATCGGGAACACCAGCGTCAGGGCATTCATCGCCTCATCCGCGCCCTCGGACATATTCGACACAAACGCCGTATCGACGATATTGTACACTGCTTGCAGCATCATCGATAGGATCATCGGCGTACCCATCCCCAGCATCAGCCGTTTTACGGGAACTGTCGCCATTTTGTTGGTTTCTTGCATACATTCCACTCCTTTGAACATAAAAAAAGTGCAGCTTCGGCGGTAATCTGGAATTACGCCGAAGCTACACGATTGACTATGAAACTATTATAGCACAGATTTGCAAAAATTGCAAGGGCGAAGCTGCACAAAGAATTTTCATGGATTTCACAAAAAGATGTATGAAAACGCCTCTGCGTGCCATACTAACAGCGGAGGTGATCATATGACTTTAAAAGAATTACAGTACCTGGAAGACGCGCTCGGTCATGAGAAATTTTTCCAGACCAAGTGCAACGAAGCCATGAGCCAGCTTGGTGACGAGCATCTGCGCAATTGCGTACAGCAGATGGCGCAGAAGCACCAGCAGATCTATTCGAGCCTGTACGGGCTGCTCTCGGGAGGTGCCGCATGAACGACCAGAATCTGATGGAAAATATGCTCCTGCTTGAAAAGGGCGTTTGCGACCTGTATCTGCACGGAAGCATCGAAGCCTCAACACCGTCTGTCAAGCAGAGCTTCAAGACCGCACTGAATGAGTGCCTTGGTCTGCAGGGGCAGGTCTACGACGAGATGTCCTCCAGGGGCTGGTATCAGGCTGACTGCGCGGAGCCGCAGAAAATCACGCAGGTTCGTCAAAAATTCAGTTCCGCTTGTTAAAGCAAAACAGCCGCAGATGCGATCACCTGCGGCTGTTTTTGATTGCTTACTTGTTGATAGTGCGCTTAACATAGGTGGTATGAAGCAGCTCGTGAGCCTTGTGGCTGCCGGGCTTCTCCAGATACTCGTCGTACAGAGCCTGTACGTCCTTGTTGAGGTGAGACAGACGCAGAGTCTTTGCAGAATCCTCATCATAGAGAGCCTTCGCACGGAGTGCGCGGAGATCCTCAAAGTTGCGGACACTTGCCGGCTGCTGCGGCGGACCGCCGCCGTTTACGCAACCGCCAGGACAGCCCATGATCTCGATGAAGTCAACCTTCTCCTCACCGGACTGTACACGACGGAGCAGCTCGCCGGCATTTGCCAGACCAGAAGCAACTGCTACCTTGATCTCAGTACCCTTGATGTTCACAGTGGAACGCTTGATGCCATCCACACCACGAACCTCGTGGAACTCAACAACTTCCTCGTTATTGCCGGACAGCCAGCAATAAGCAGTACGCAGAGCAGCTTCCATAACGCCGCCGGTTGCGCCGAAGATGTCGCCTGCACCGGCAGACAGACCGAGCGGATTGTCGAAGTCCTCATCCGGCAGGGAGGTGAACTTCAGACCAGCGCGGCGGATCATTCTTGCCAGCTCTCTGGTGGTCAGAACGTAATCTACGTCCGGAACGCCAGCTGCATTCTCATTGTCTCTGCCGATCTCGAACTTCTTCGCAGTACACGGCATCACAGAAACAACGATGATGTCCTCAGCCTTCTTGCCGATCTTCTCAGCATAGTAGGTCTTTGCAACGGCACCCAGCATCTGATGCGGAGACTTGCAGGAAGACAGATTCTCGGTCATCTCAGGGAAATAATGCTCGCAGTACTTAACCCAGCCCGGAGAGCAGGAAGTGATCAGCGGGAGGGTGCCGCCATTGGTGAAGCGGTCAACGAACTCGGTCGCTTCCTCCATGATGGTCAGGTCTGCTGCCCAGTCTGTATCGAATACATCGTCAAAGCCCAGACGGCGCAGTGCTGCTGCCATCTTGCCCTCAACGTTGGTGCCGATCGGGTAGCCGAATTCCTCGCCCAGTGCTGCACGAACAGCCGGAGCAGTCTGTACGATCACATACTTGGACTCATCAGCGATTGCCTTGAATACCTGCTCGGTGTAGTCCTTCTCGGACAGAGCGCCGACCGGACATACAGCGATACACTGACCGCAGGCAACGCAGGAAGTCTCGCCCAGGCCCATCTCAAATGCAGAACCGATGTTGGTCTTGAAACCACGCTCGTTTGCGCCGATCACGCCTACGCCCTGCCACTTGGAGCAGACAGCGGTGCAGCGGCGGCACAGGATGCACTTGTTGTTATCTCTGTACATATGAACTGCGGAATCGTCGATCTCGTAGGACGGCTTTTCGCCCTCGTAAACCTTCTCATCCTCGATGCCCATCTCGTTGCAGAGCGCCTGCAGTTCGCAGTGACCGCTTCTGACGCAGGAGAGACACTTTCTGTCATGGGTAGACAGGATCAGTTCGAGTGTCTTTCTTCTGGAATCCAGAACCTTCGGAGAGTTGGTGCGGATCTCAGTATTGTCAAAGTTCAGCGGATAAACGCAGGCCGCAACCATACGGAAACCTCTGCCCTCGTTGATCTCGACCATGCAGATACGGCAAGCGCCGATCTCATTGATCTCCTTCATGTAGCAGAATGTCGGAATGTCAACACCTGCAGTGTGTGCAGCTTCGAGCACGGTGGTACCCTTCGGAACAGAAACTGCAATGCCATTGATTTTAACATTAATATCAGCCATTTCAGTACCTCCTTAACCCTTGCTGATTGCCTTCGGACGGCAATTGTCCATACAAGCACCGCACTTGACGCACTTGGTGGTGTCGATCACGAATGCGGCACGCTTCTTGCCAGGAGCAGTGTAATCACCCTGAGAAATTGCAGAAACAGGGCAATTCTTTGCACACAGACCACAGCCTACGCACTTTTCAGGATCGATCTTGAACATGAGCAGATCCTTACATACGCCAGCCGGGCACTTCTTGTCGATAACGTGTGCCTCATACTCATTGCGGAAGTTCTTGAGCGTGGACAGAACAGGGTTCGGAGCAGTCTGGCCCAGACCGCAGAGGGAGTTAGCCTTGATATAATAGCAGAGTTCCTCGAGCTTGTCCAGATCCTCCAGAGTTGCCTTGCCCTTGGTGATCTTGTCGAGCATCTCGTACATTCTCTTGGTACCGATACGGCAGGGAGTACACTTACCGCAGGACTCGTCAACGGTGAATTCCAGGAAGAACTTCGCGATGTCAACCATGCAGTTGTCCTCGTCCATAACGATCAGACCGCCGGAACCCATCATGGAACCGATGGAGATCAGGTTGTCGTAGTCGATCGGAACGTCGTAGTTTTCCGGAGAGATGCAGCCGCCGGAAGGTCCGCCGGTCTGAGCAGCCTTGAACTTCTTGCCGTTCGGGATGCCGCCGCCGATGTCGAAGACGACTTCCCGGATGGTGGTGCCCATAGGCACTTCGATGAGACCGGTATTCACCACGTTGCCTGTGAGGGCGAAGGCCTTGGTGCCGGGACTGGTGGGCGTACCGATGCTTCTGTACCAATCCACGCCGCGGTAGATGATGAGGGGCACGTTGGCAAAGGTCTCTACGTTATTGAGCACCGTGGGCTTCTCCCAGAGGCCTTTTTCGATGGTTCTGGGGGGCTTGACCCGGGGCATGCCGCGGTTTCCTTCGATGGACGCGGTCAGCGCGGAACCTTCGCCGCACACGAATGCGCCGGCGCCCTTATTCACGTGGATGCGGAAATTGAAGTCGGA
>JAFPXW010000069.1 GCA_017394565.1 Oscillospiraceae bacterium
CTGAAGATGACGGCGAACTTCCGTTCTAATAATTAACAGGAGGATACAGTAATGGCTTTTGAAAAAACCGCCAATCCCAAGACAG
This sequence comes from Oscillospiraceae bacterium, assembly GCA_017394565.1. Classification (GTDB taxonomy): domain Bacteria; phylum Bacillota; class Clostridia; order Oscillospirales; family Ruminococcaceae; genus UBA3855. The sequence continues at coordinate 86 of JAFPXW010000069.1, forward strand.
CCCGCAGACGTCCGAAACACGGACGGGCAGAATCTCCTCGACCGAACCGAACCTCCAGAACATCCCTGTCCGCACGAGTCTGGGACGCGAGATGCGCAAATTCTTCCGCGCCAAGGACGGCTGCATTCTGCTGGATGCCGACTACAGCCAGATCGAACTGCGTCTGATGGCGCATCTGTCGGGCGATACCGCGATGCAGGACGCGTTCAAGTCCGGCGCGGACATCCACACGGCGACGGCGGCGAAGGTCTTTGATATGCCGGAGGATTTCGTCACACCGGAAATGAGAAGTGCCGCAAAAGCCGTCAATTTCGGTATTCTCTACGGCATGGGCGCGTTCTCGCTGTCGAAGGACATCCATGTCACGCAGTCGCAGGCGAAGAAATACATCGCCGACTACCTCGGTTCGTTCCCGAAGGTTTCCACATTTCTTGATGAAGTCGTGGAAAATGCCAAGTCCAACGGCTACGTCTGCACGATGCTGGGCAGACGGCGTTACGTTCCGGAACTGAACGCGAAAAACAAGATGATGCAGGCTGCCGGCAAGCGCATTGCGATGAATACGCCGGTGCAGGGAACGGCGGCTGACCTCATCAAACTGGCGATGGTACACGTTCACGACCGTCTGGAGCGCGAAGTCCCCACGGCGAAACTCCTGCTGCAAGTCCACGACGAACTGATCGTGGAGGTGCCGCTTGCGGATGCGGATGCGGCGGCGAAGGTGCTGCATGAGGAAATGCTCGGCGTGGCAAAGCTTGCTGTGCCGCTGACGGCGGATGTGAACCGCGGAGAGACGTGGTATGATGCCAAGGGTTAAGCGCGTCACGCCGGAGGAGACCGCCATCCTCACGGCAGTGGGAGAACTGGAAACGCAGATCTTTTCCGATGCGTGGAGTCTGCGGAGCATCCAGGATGCCGTGGAGAGTCCCTGCATGACGCTGTATGCGGCACTGTCGGAAACGGATGAACTTATGGGCTACCTGTTTTTTATGCAGGTACTTGACGAGGCGGAGGTCGCCAACATCGCCGTTTCACCGGATTTCCGGCGAAATGGCGTGGCATCGTGCCTTCTGGATACGGCGCTGGAAAATGTGGAGGCGGATATTTTCCTCGAAGTCCGTGCCTCGAACGCCCCTGCCATCGCACTGTACGAGAAATACGGCTTCCGGCAGTACGGCGTGCGCCGGAATTACTACGAATCCCCGCGGGAGGACGCCCTCCTGATGCAAAGGCACAAGGAGGGAAAAGCACGATGAACATTGTCATCGTCCACGGTCAGAACCACAAGGGCTCGACCTACAGGATCGCGCGGATGCTGGCGGAAAAGATCGGCGGTGAGATCACGGAATTCTTCCTGCCGAGGGATTTCGGGGAATTCTGCACCGGCTGCACACAGTGCTTTACCGTGAGCGAAACGAAATGTCCGCATTACGGGAAGCTTTTGCCCATCACGCAGGCACTTGACAGCGCGGATGTCATCATCCTTGCAAGTCCGGTCTATTTCTACCATGCGACGGGCGCGATGAAAGCGTGGCTCGACCATTACGGCTACCGCTGGATGGTCCACTCGCCGGAGGCATCCATGTTCCGCAAGCAGGGCGTGTGCATGACGACGGCCGCCGGTGCAGGCATGAAAACCGCCAACCGCGATATGGCAGACAGCCTGTTTTTCTGGGGCGTTGCCAGGATCTATCGGTACGGAATTGCCATCGCCGCCACGGACTGGGAACACGTTGCCGACCGGAAACGCCGGCAGATCGAGCAGAAAACGACTGCACTTGCCGAAACGATCCGCCGCCGGAATGGCAGGATCAAGCCGTCACTCAAAACACGGATCTTCTTTTGGATGATGAGCCTGATGCAGCGAAACGGCTTCAATCCGCGCGATGTGCAGTATTGGAAGGAAAAGGGCTGGACGGATCACAAGCGTCCTTGGTAAACAGATTTCGGACATAGAAAGGAGATCACCATGCTGATCTTAGGAATCGAAAGCTCCTGCGACGAGACCGCCGCAGCAGTTGTGGAGGACTGCACGAATCTGCGTGCGGATATCATTGCATCGCAGGCGATGGAACACCGCGAATACGGCGGCGTTGTGCCGGAGCTGGCTTCGCGCCGCCACTGTGAGAACATTCTGCCGACCGTACAGGCGGCACTGGACAAAGCCGGCGTGACCGTGAATGACCTCGACGGCATCGCCGTCACCTATACCCCCGGACTCATCGGTGCGCTGCTGGTGGGCGTGAATTTCGCGAAAGGCCTTGCCCTCGCAGCAAACAAGCCCATCATTCCCGTTCACCACATGACGGGACACATCGCCGCGAATTACCTCGCGCATCCGGAACTCAAACCGCCCTACCTCTGTCTGGTCGTCAGCGGCGGTCACACGATGCTCGTGGAAGTCGTCGGCTATACGGAATTCCGCATCCTTGGCACGACGCGCGACGATGCCGCCGGTGAGTGCTTTGACAAATGCGCCCGTGTCCTCGGCTACCCCTACCCCGGCGGCGTGCAGATCGACAAGGCCGCACAGACGGGCGACCCGAAAAAATATCCCCTGCCGCATCCGCGCGTTGCCGGAAGCGAACTGGACTGCTCGTTCTCCGGACTGAAAACTGCTGTCATCAACATGGTGCATCACGCAGAACAGAAGCAAGAGGAGATCGACCGCGCGTCTATGGCGGCCAGCCTGCAGCATACCGTGGCAGAGATCCTTACCGCCAAGACGGAACTGGCGGCGGCGCAGACCGGTTACACGACCATTGCGATGGCTGGCGGTGTTTCGGCAAATTCCGGACTCCGCGGTGCGATGGAGGCCATGTGCCAAAAGCACGGCTATCAGCTGTATATGCCGCCGCTGTCCCTTTGCGGCGATAACGGCGCGATGATCGCGTGTCAGGGATCGTACAATTTCCTTGCCGGAATGCGCGGCGACCTGACGCTGAATGCCTACGCGACCGGAACTGCCATCGGCGAAATGCGCGTCGATGCATCGGCAGCACTGAAAGTCTGAACAAGTACATTATAAAGGAGTTACATCATGCCAGTTTGTCAGTATTGCGGCAGACAGCTCGCGGACGGCGAGGTCTGCCATTGCCAGGAACAGCAGCCGTCCCCTTACATGAATCAGTCAGGACAGCCCGATCCGCAGGGGATTCCGGTACAGCCACAGTATCCGCAGTATCCGCAGAACCAGCCGTTCCCGAATGCGAATCCCCAGCCGTTCCCGAACGCGCAGTACCCCTATCCGAATCCGCAGGATCCCTACCAGAACCTCTACCGTCAGGGGCAGCAGCCGCAGAAGAAGGGCGCACCGGTCGGCTGCATCATTGCCGCAGCGGTCGGTATTCCGGTATTCTTGGGCATTTGCGGC
>JAFPXW010000070.1 GCA_017394565.1 Oscillospiraceae bacterium
AATAAAAAGTGCGGATAAAAGGACTTGAACCTTCACCGGGTTGCCCCGACTAGCACCTGAAGCTAGCGCGTCTGCCAATTCCGCCATATCCGCATCTTTATGTATTGGAGTCGCTCTCGCTCCAACTATTATATTATAGCACAAAGTGGGTGGCTTGTCAAGTGTTTTTTGAAAATTTCTCAAAAAAATTGAGGCGCCGCACAAAAGCCCCACCCTGCATTGTAGCAGAGCGAGGCAAGAGGGATCATGTCCGTTCAAATTTCCACCACTGGCAGGTGCTTCCGGTCGGCACCCACTGCCGGACATTTGCGCCGGCGCCGGTTTCGGCATCTGCGATCTCTACGCATTTGCTTTCCTTCGAGCATTTCGTGAGGAGCATGAACGCTCCGCCGGACGTGGCCTGGAGTTTGAATTTCTGCGAATCGTCGCCGCGGAACGTTGAAATTTCGACGTTCGTTCCGTTTTCATTCGCGCCGTCCGCTACGGTGAGGTAGCAGTTCTCACCGGTCGAGAGTTTCGACACGATGTAGTAATACCCGTCGCCGGTGGACTTGACAGTCCATGTATTGTTTGCTTTATTTGCGACAGTGCCGTACTGCTGGACATTCGTGCCGTCGGCGCGTTCGGATTTGGCAACGTCCATCACGCGGCCGCTGTTGACATTGCGGATGGCGTAGACCGCATTCTCGTCGAGCGAAACTTCGCCGATGTAACGCACATCCGGCTGCTTTGGCATATCCATCCCGTCGCCCATGAAGTAGCTGAGCATATTCGACTGCACATAACCCTTCGAGGTCATGTCGTTGCGGTACGCCGGATCCTGTGCGAGCGTATTGAAACGATAGTCCGTCGGCATCGTCGTGGAAATGATGACCAGACTTGCATAATCCGATCCCGTGCAGATGATCTCCTCGCGCCAGTCGCCGAGGATGTCGCCGTAGAACATCGGCGCACCGCGGTCGCTGGAGGAACAGCCGGTGATCTTCCATGTCGTTGCAAGGCGCTCGACGGATTTGGTGTCGTAGTGCCACTTCTCGATCTTGCTGTCGTTGTAGCTTTCGGAGAGCAGGTCGCCGTCCCAGTAGAGCTTCAGGCTGGGGTAAGCGTTGGTGTCGGAGATCTTTTCGCCGTGCATATCGTACATTCCCTGGAACGACCAGACCTCATAGCCCTCATGTGTCGGGTCCACATCACCGATGTCGCCGCGTCCGATATCCACATCGCCGTCCCCGCCGTAGTTGGTCCAGAGGAGTTTTCCGGTCGATGCATTGTAGATGTATTCGAGCAGAGTGTTGGGATTGCGCTGCTGCACGCCGTAGCCCCACATTTCCTTGCCGTTCTGCGCATTGGAGAACGCCGTGACGTGCCAGCGGTCGCCGTGAACGACATCCTTGACCTGATCGCGCAGCGTGCCGTCGCCATTGAGGGCATAGCCCATGTGCAGGACCTCGTCCTTGCCGTCGTAATCCACGTCCTCGACACGGAACTGATGCGCTTCTGCGCCGCCCATCGCCTTGGTGTCGTACTTCCAGAGCTGCTTGAATTCGCTGCCGCCGGCGTATCCGTAGGTGACCATGAGCGAATTGAAGCTCTTGTCCGCATTGCGGTTCTTGATCCAGCAGACGAGCGCTGGATTGACACCATCGAGGTAACCGACCTCCATCATGCACGCCATCGGGCCGATGTTCATGTAGTCCTGCGGCAGGTTGACGGAGGTTTTCAGCGCACCGGTCATGCCGTCGATGACCGCGATCGCCTGCCCGTTTCCGCCGGAATTGTTGGAGAATTTCTTGCCGTCGCCGAAGGTCACGCCGTCCGCGATGCGCAGGAGGACATCCGCTGCACCGTCCAGATCCATGTCGTAGACGGTCACGCCGTCCCACATTCCCACGTCAATGGTGGAAGCGCCGGGGGAGATGTTGTTCTTGTTCTCGCTGTTCACGCCGAGGTCGATCGTCCAGAGGTAAGTGCCGTCGTTGAGGTACGCTTCCAGCTTCTGGTGATCATCCGTGGTGCGGTCGACGAGGAAATCATATTTCCCGTCGCGGTTGAAGTCGCCCACCCACACAAAATGAATGGTGCCGCCTGCATGGATGGGAAGGATCTGCGCCGCGCCGTTGTTGCCCTTCGTGAAGATCGAAGCACCGGCTTTCAGCGTGAAATCGCCGTCGGTGGGCGTTTCAACGCCGTTGTAAACGGTTGTGACAAAGTAAGTGTGATCCTTCGTGAGATCCGCTGTCGTATCTGTGAAATTCGTGCCGCCGACGAGGGGCTCTGCGTTGAGCTTGACGGTCTCGCCGTTTGTGGTGCGGTATACATTAAAACCGATGTCCGGCTCGTCATTGGCCAGCAGCCGCCAGCTGACAAAGACCGAACCGCCGGCATTCACGGCATAGGTGCCGCGGTCAAGCTTTTCGACGAATCTGCCGGAGCTGAGGGATTTCTGTCCGTTGTAGGGGGCTTCCTCCGGCGTGACCGTATAGATCGCACCCGACGGGAAGCCGGTGATCCGCACATGGAGATAATCTGTCAGCAAGCGAATATCCTGTGCATCCATTTCGCCGTTGGCACTCGTGTCAAAGATCGCTTTCTGAATGTCTGTCAGCGTATCCGGTTGCGCCAGACCGCGCTTCATCAGCGCAAGGTCATACACATCCAGCACGCTGTTTCCGTCCATGTCGGCGTAGTAGTATGTCTGCGTTTCGGCCGCGTTCGCCGGCATGGCAGGTAAAGCCATGCACCCCAGCGAAGCCGCCAGCAGCGCCGCGAGCCCTTTTCTGCAAATACCCATAATTCATCTGTCCTTTCGTGAAGGTGCGCCTTTCGGGAAGGCATTTGATCTCTTTATGATTCTATTTTATCATATTCACGTTTTGTACACAATGACAGGCAACATGATGTTTGTTGCAAAATCGCTCATTTTTTGGATTGCATTCTGAAAGGTTTTGTGCTATAATAATAAACAGTAAGAACATCACTGCGTTGGGAGGAATTCGACATGAACAAGCGCATCGGCGTCATCATCGCCAGACCGTACTACACCGTGAACCGGCCGCAGATCTGCGGGATCCTGAAAGAATGCTACCGTCATGGGGATTCGGCGTATGTCTTTTCGATCAATGAGGAATTCTACTACGAACAGGCGCTTCCGCAGGCGTGGAATATTCTCCATGCTGTGGATTTTGAACGGCTGGACGGTGTGGTATATGTGCCGTATTCCATCGCAAGGGATGAAACCAAACAAAAGATCCTCGAACACCTCCGGACACGCTGTCACTGTCCGGTCGTGATGATCTCGACCGATCCCGAACCGTATCCGACGGTCTGGTTTGATGAAAGAGCGCTGATCGAAGCGGTCACATCGCATCTGATCGCGGAACACGGCTGTCGGGACATCCTCTGTCTGACAGGTCCTGCACAGATGCAGACCTCTGCCAGCCGAGCGCAGGGATGGCGCGATGCATTGGAAAAAGCCGGAATTCCGGTGTCGGAGGAACGGCTGGTTTACGGCGATTTCTGGATCAATGCACCGAAACTGCTTGCAAACGAGCTGGCGGACGGGACGCGCCCGATGCCGGAGGCGATCGTCTGCGGCAATGACCGTATGGCGCTGACACTATGCGATGCCCTGGAGGAATCAGGCATCCGTGTGCCGGAGGATGTGCTGGTGACAGGCTTCGACGGCATCATCGAAGCCGAACTGCACAACCCGTCCATCACGACCTGTGTGCCCGACTGGGAACAGCTTGGCACGATCGCCATGCAAAAACTCTACTGCCTGATGGAGGCGACAGGACCGGAAGCGATACAGACGGCCGGATACCGGCTGCTGCTCGGGGAGAGCTGCGGTCATCAGCGGCAGCGTTCGCAGCAGGAATCCCTGAAATACAATATGCTCGAATCGCGCTATCTCGACACCGCGATCCATTCGATCAAGCTTTCCGACGATAATATCACCGACCTGATGAACAGCATCTACAATGCGACCTATTTCTATGCGAGTACCAATTATCCCGAATACGCGCAGTTCTCCTGCTGTCTGTGCAGCGACTGGAACCAGACGGCTTTCTCGCAGGGAAGCGCCCGATACCGCACGAGGGGCTACTCGGAAGAAATGCTCCTGATGCAGCGCTTCGGGACGGGGAAGCCGTTTCCGCTGACACGCATGGTGCCGGAGGAAATGGACAGCGATGTGCCGTCGGTCACTTACTTTGTGCCGCTGTATTTCCATGACCGGTGCTTTGGATACACGCTGCTGCGGCTGGACGGGATCGCGGATAGCTATGATATTTACTACCTGAAATTCTGTGTGGAGATCGGCAGTGCGCTGGCATTTTTCTGCTTGCAGAATGAATACCGGAGCTTTGCCTACCGCAGTCTGATCCAGGGCAGCCGCGACGCCCTGACAGGACTGTATCTCTTTGACCGGAGCCTGTCCATGTGTGAGGAAATGGCATCAGCGGCGCAGCTTTACGGCGAAACGCTGTATCTGCTCGTCCTGCATCTCGGCGGATTGCAGCAGGTCGAGGATGCGCAGAACCGCATGGAGAAGGACAGGCTTTTGCTGGCATTTTCGGACATTCTTGTCCGGAACTGCCGCGGCCGGGAGCAGGTATTTCTGGCGGAGGAGGGGACATTCTACCTTCTGGGTTCCGGTGTGCAGCCGCAGGAACGCACGGAAACACTGCGCGCGCGGATCGCAGAGGAATTTCGCACAGGGAACATTCCGCATCAGGAGATCGTGTGGCTGACGAGTGCGGTGCGTCTGATGGAACCGGCAGGACTGACGGATTTTTCGGAAATACCCGAAATGCTCCGGCAGATGGCAGACACGCTGAAAAACACGCAGCAGCCCACCTACCAGGAAAAGAAGCACCGCGTCCGCCTGACCGCGCTCCGGCAGGAGATCTACGCCCATCCGGAACGTGCATGGACGGCAGAACAATGTGCCGGCCGTCTCTGCATGAGCCAGTCGTATTTTTTTAAGATCTACCGGAACTGTTTCGGGACAAGCTGTTCGCAGGACATCCAGCGCAGCAAGATCGCCTATGCGAAGAAGCTGCTGCTGCAAACGGACATGATCCTACAGGATATTGCTGACCGGTGCGGTTATGATTATTCCCATTTCATGCGGCTTTTCAAGAAGGAAGTCGGCATGACGCCGACCGCCTACCGGAAAGGCGCGGCGGTGTAAGGCGAAGACGATGCGGAGCATCACGGAATACACAAAAAAATCCCGAACTTCCGTCAGAAACCGGAGGTTCGGGATAGTTTTCTGTTCGGGCATCACAGCAATCAGGACGACTTGACAGGGGGGAGGATTTATTTGAGGATCCTACCGTCTGTCTGCATTTCTTTCAAGGTAACGGTTCACGACTTCATCTTCCGCAAGATCGCGCACATGATCGTATAGACACTCTATATTCCAGCACAACAGATCCTGTATGGAATCGATATGCACCACTTCACCCTCATCACCATAGCTGAGATATTGCCCTGTGGCAATTTCCAGTAATAAATACCCGCATGAACCATCAGATCCCAGCACGAGATACTGATCGCCATCTCCCTCATTGATCCAGTCATTGTATCCCTCCTGGAAATGCTCCTGGATCGTTTCGAGGCTCCATAGATTCATGTACGCCATAAGACTGTCGAATCCGTTTGTCAGCTTGTAGAATTCTCTCAGGTCATCAGGGAGCCGGATGCCCATTTCCTGCTCAAAGCTCAGGATTTCGTCAAGGCTTTTTGGCGGTTTAAAGAAAATACGAAGATCATCAGAGTATTTTTCAGATAATAATTGCATGATTTCAAATTCTTCTGTTAACATCATGGTTTTCTCCTTGCATCATATAAGACAGAACGATGTGTGGAACTTTCTCCCACGCGCTCTGCCTCTGAAATGAATGGGAACAGCTCCCACATATTGATGATATACTGCCCTCTATTGCAAAGCACAACACGTTGTGCTTTGGCAGAGGGCGTAGTATATTATACCACGCCACTCCCGAAAAAACAATCCCCTTTCTGAAAAAAACGCTCCTCTGCCATCACCGGCGCATGGGATCACTTCACGGGCGTGACGCCTGACTACCTGCTGGGAGTGGATGTCAGGCGTAAGGAGGAAGCGGTTCGGAGGATAGTGAACGGCATACCTGCTATGTGTGGGTATGCCGCAGAAAAACAGCAGTACCGAGAAAATCCCGGACTTCCGTCAGAAACCGGAGGTTCGGGAGGATTCGTTTTTCGAGCATCACAGCGTTCAGAACGCCGTGATCTCGTACTGCGTGCGAAGCTTGGAGAGTGCTTTTTTCTCCAGACGGGAGACATAGGACCGGGAAATGCCCAGATGGGCCGCCACCTCCCGCTGGGCCAGGGGAGGACGGCCCTCCAGACCATAGCGAAGGGTCAAGATCTCCTGCTCCCGGGCATCCAGACAGAGGGCCATTTTCTGCC
>JAFPXW010000071.1 GCA_017394565.1 Oscillospiraceae bacterium
AGGATGTCCCGTTCGGCATCGATCAGTCGTTCGCTTGCAATGATCTGCCGGATCTGCATTTTGGCGTGGAGATCTGCGAGGATCTTTGGGTCAGCGAGCCGCCGAGCGTCAAGCTTGCGAAAAACGGCGCAGTCATCATTTTCAATCTGTCCTGCTCTGATGAGATCATCGGCAAGGCGGATTACCGCCGAATGCTGGTCAAGGCGAAATCCGGTGAGCTTGTCTGCGCCTATGCCTACGCCGATGCCGGGATCGGCGAATCGACGCAGGATATGGTGTTTGCCGGACATAATCTGATTTGTGAGAACGGCTCTGTCCTTGCGGAGTCCAAGCTCTTTTCCGATGGGCTGACGATCGCGGATGTCGATATCGACCTGCTGCAGCACGAGCGTCAGCGCATGACGACATGGCTTCCGGTGCAGAAAAATGACGATGCATGGGACTATTACATCAATTGGTTCGATATGGACGTGACCGAGACCAAGCTTGACCGCAAGATCTATCCGCATCCGTTCGTGCCGTCCGATCAGGTGGTGCTGGACGGACGCTGTGAGGAAATTCTCGCCATCCAGTCAGTGGGACTGGCGACACGACTGAAGCACATCGGCTGCAAAACGGCTGTGGTCGGGCTTTCGGGTGGACTGGATTCGACGCTCGCACTGATCGTGATGCGCCATGCCTTTGACCGGCTGGGGCTGGATCCGTCGGGCATGATCGCCGTGACGATGCCTTGCTTCGGCACGACCGACCGTACCTATCAGAATGCGCTGAAACTGGCGGAAGCTTACGGTGCGACGCTGCGCGAGATCGACATCAAAAAGAGCGTGCGGCAGCATTTCGAGGACATCGGGCACGACGAATCCGTGCATGACGTGACCTACGAGAACGGACAGGCTCGCGAGCGCACGCAGATCCTCATGGACATTGCGAACCAGTGCGGCGGCATCGTCATCGGTACGGGCGACCTGTCGGAACTGGCGCTGGGCTGGGCGACTTACAACGGCGACCACATGAGTATGTACGGCGTGAACGTGTCCATTCCCAAGACGCTGGTGCGTTATCTGGTGAAGTACGAGGCTGGCAATGCACAGGGCATTTTGCGCGATGTGCTGCTGGATATTCTGGATACACCGGTTTCGCCGGAGCTTCTGCCGCCGGATGAGAATGGTGATATTGCGCAGAAAACAGAGGATCTGGTCGGCCCTTACGAGCTGCATGATTTCTTCCTGTATTATCATGTGCGGCTGGGATTCAGACCGTCAAAGATCTTCCGGATGGCACGCATTGCGTTTGCAGAGGTGTACGATCCGCGCACGATCATGAAGTGGCTCAAAAAATTCTACTGGCGTTTCTTCTCGCAGCAATTCAAGCGCTCCTGCCTGCCCGACGGCCCGAAAGTCGGCAGCGTGACGCTCTCTCCGCGCGGTGACTGGCGTATGCCGTCGGATGCCTCGGCGAACGTGTGGATCAGGGAGTTGGAGGAGATTGAGAAATCGCTGTAATTTCCAAAAATTTGAAACAAAACATCTTTGACACAGGTGGTGATACCAATGGCTAAATCCAAAATCAAGAAAAAACCCCGTTACTTCCTCATCGACTACGAAAACGTCCACAAGGCTGGGCTGAACGGCATCGAGGAACTCTCGAAATCCGATACGGTTTTCATTTTCTACAGCGCAAATGCGGATTCGCTTTCCTTTGAAGCGATGCGGCTGCTGTCTGCGTCAAAGGCGCAGATCGAATACATCAAGGTCGGCACGCAGGGGAGAAATGCCCTTGATTTCCAGCTTTCGAGCTACATCGGCTACCTCCTCGGCAGACACGAGGGCGCACGCTGCTACATCGTCAGCAACGACAAGGGCTATGCCAATGTCCAGATCTTCTGGTTCTCGCAGGGCGAGCGCGTGAAACTCGTTCCGTCCATCGGCGACCGCAAAACCGTCAGCACCAAGCGTTCCGATGTCGAGCGCGTGGTCGAGGAGCTTGACCTCACCGACGAGGAAAAGGAAAAAGTCACCGACCTCGTCTGGGCGCGGCTCAAGGACGGCTCTCCGCATCTCTCGCACATCAAGGTCGGCATCAATAACGACCTCGTGCAGCGTTTCGGCGGCGAGAAAACCAAGCTGATCTTCAATGTCATTCGTCCGCTGATCAAATAATGCGGACGAGCCATCCAAGATACATTATTTTCAGGAGGAATTTCCAATGAATTACAAAGAAAGCTTCATCAAGTTCATGGTTGACTGCGGCGTGTTGACTTTTGGCGAATTTACGCTGAAATCCGGCAGAATCGCACCGTATTTCATCAACTGCGGCAACTACAAGACCGGTGGTCAGCTCCGCCGCCTCGGTGAGTACTATGCAGAGTGCATCCACGACCACAATATCCCTGTGGAAACGCTGTTCGGGCCGGCTTACAAGGGCATTCCGCTGGCCGTTGCGGCGGCGACGGCACTGTCTGCCAAGTACGATCAGGACGTGTTCTATTGCTTCGACCGCAAGGAAGCTAAGGATCACGGCGAGGGCGGGATGTTCGTCGGCAAGACGCTGACGGACGGCGAAAAGGTGGTCATCATCGACGATGTCATGACTTCCGGCAAGGCCATGCGCGAGTCCATGCCTAAGTTGATGAGCGCCGCTAAGGTCGATGTGACCGGCATGGTCATCACCGTTGACCGCCAGGAGAAGGGAACCGGTACGATGTCCGCTGTGCAGGAAGTCAAGGAGGAATTCGGCGTGACCGTTTACCCGATCGTGACCATGCAGGACATTATCGATGCGATCAAAAACGACGTTGTTGCCGGCAAGGAATACCTCGATGCCATGCTGGCTTACCGCGAGAAGTATGGTGTTTGATTTGCAGAGCAAATCAAATAGAGTGCGCGGTTCGTGGTGCTTGGTTCGTAGTGATGGTATCGCTTCGCGATGGATTTGAATGAACAATGAAAAGCCCTCAGCTAAGGGGAAAATTCCCCAAAGCTGAGGGCTTTTTGCATGAAATTGTAAGGCTTGAAGCCAGTAACGGAATTACAGCTTGATCTCGTGGATCCAGCCCTCCGGTGCTTCGATTCTGCCCATCTGGATGCCGGTGAGGGTATCGTAGAGCTTCTGGATGGTCGGGCCCATCTTCTCCATGCCTGCCGGGAAGCAGATCTCCTTGCCGTGGTCGTTGATCTTGCCGACCGGAGAGATGACTGCCGCAGTACCGCAAAGACCGCACTCTGCGAAATCCTTGACTTCCTCAAAGAATACCTCGCGCTCCTCAACCTCCAGGCCCAGATACTCCTTCGCAACGTAAACCAGAGAACGTCTGGTGATGGAGGGCAGGATGGAATTGGACTTCGGTGTTACGACCTTGCCGTCCTTGGTGACGAACAGGAAGTTTGCGCCGCCGGTTTCCTCTACCTTGCTGTGAGTTGCCGGATCGAGGAACATATTCTCGTCGAAACCTGCGCGGTGTGCATCCATCAGGGTGTGCAGGGACATGGCATAGTTCAGACCAGCCTTGATGTTGCCGGTGCCGTGAGGTGCGGCTCTGTCGAGATCAGACACGCGGATGGTGATCGGCTTTGCGCCGCCCTTGAAGTAGGGGCCTACCGGTGTGCAGAATACACGGAACTGATACTCCGTTGCCGGCTTTACGCCGATGACGGAATTGATACCAAACATGAACGGACGCAGATACAGGGTTGCGCCGCTGCCGTAGGGCGGAACGTAAGCGGCATTGGCTGCAACGACCTTCTCAACGGCCTCGATGAACTTGTCCTTCGGGAATACGGGCATTTCCAGACGGGAAGCGGACTGCTCCAGACGCTCAGCATTGAGGTCAGGGCGGAAGGTCACGATCCTGCCGTCCTCGGTGGTGTAAGCCTTCAGACCTTCAAAAACGGTCTGCGCATACTGCAATACGCAAGCGCACTCACTCATGGTGATGGTAGCATCCTCTGTGAGAGTGCCTGCATCCCATGCGCCGTCCTTGTAATTGGAAACGTAACGCTTTTCGGTCGGCATATAGCCAAAACCAAGATTACCCCAGTCGATGTTCTTCTTTTCCATTTGAAAAACCTTCTTTCGTTATTTTAAAACTTAAATAGGGAACAATTTAAACACGCTCTGCGATCAGAGAGCCCATCTCGTCGCAAAGCACCTGCTTGCAGCCGTCGCGCATGATGTCGCCGGTCGCGAAGCCCTCTGCGAGTACCTTCTTGACAGCATTTTCCACAGCATCGGCTTCCTCGTTCATATCGAAGGAATACCGCAGCATCATCGCGCCGGACAGGATGGCAGCGATCGGGTTTGCGATGTTCTTGCCGGCAATATCCGGTGCAGAACCGCCGGACGGCTCATACAGACCGAACTTGGTCTCATTCAGGGAAGCACTCGGCAGCATTCCGAGAGAACCTGTCACCATAGCCGCTTCGTCCGAGAGGATGTCGCCGAACATATTCTCCGTCACCATGACATCGAACTGCGAAGGATTGCGCACGAGCTGCATGGCCGTGGAATCGACGAGTGCGTGCTCGAGGGTGACCTCTGGGTAATCCGCTGCGACCTCGGTCACGATCTTTCTCCACAGACGGGAGGTGTCGAGGACGTTTGCCTTATCGACGGAAGTGACCTTCTTGTTACGCTTCATGGCAACCTCAAATGCCTTGACTGCAATGCGGCGGATCTCGTTTTCGTCATATTTGAGCGTGTCGATGGCAGTCATGACACCGTCAACAGGCTCTGTCTTGCGGTCGCCGAAATACAGACCGCCGGTCAGCTCACGCATGATGAGCATATCGAAGCCCTTCTCGCTGATGTCCTCGCGCAGAGGGCAAGCGCCGCGCAGCTCCGGATACAGCACGCTCGGACGCAGATTTGCGAACAGACCGAGGGACTTTCTGAGCTTGAGCAGGCCTGCCTCCGGACGCAGATGCGCAGGAAGCTTGTACCACGGGGACGTGGTGGTATTGCCGCCGATGGAGCCCATCAGGACAGCGTCGCTTGCCTTGCAGGCAGCGATGGTTTCATCTGTCAGAGGTTCACCGTTGGCATCAATGGAGCAGCCGCCCATGAGCAGGTCGGTGTAGTGGAAGGTGTGACCGAATTTCTTGGCAACTGCATCGAGGACCTTGATCGCTTCATTCACGATCTCCGGGCCGATACCGTCACCGCGGATCACTGCAATATTCTTTGTCATTTTGGTTCTTCCTCTATCTTTCGTGAAAATTCTGGCACAGCCGCAGGATCCGCGGCTGGCTCTGATACGGACAATTGTCCGCATACAACATACATATTATACTACGTTTTCTGCCAAAAGTCAAGGGGAAAACGGAAATTCCTTCGCGTGAGGGAAAATGCCGTGCCGTGTCAAGTGCCGCAGTGTACGGAAAAGATGATTTTTTTGTGAAATTTCTTGCAATTCTCTGCCCTATGTGCTATAATAGAGGTATTGCCGTGGCTGACCGCGGCAGCAGGAGGTATGTGATGCGTTACTATATGACGGCTTACGAACAATTCCTGAAGGATTTTCTGCAGAACCCGAAAGACGACGAGATCGCGCGGATCCGTCAGGAAACGCTCACGCAGCTGGGCTTTATGCAGCATGAGCGGCTTGTGCATTTTCTGGTGTGTATTCTGGTGGGACTGGCATTTTTCATCGGGCTGGGACTGGCGCTGTATTTCAGGACGGTCGGGTTATTTCTGCTGGATCTGATCCTGCTCGGGCTGCTCGTTCCGTACCTGTGGCACTATTATTTTCTGGAGAACACCACCCAGCGGATCTATGTGCTGTATAACCGGCTTGCCGCCCTGGATGACGGCATCGCCTACCCGAATACCAGTGCAGAAAAGCTGATGAAGCTTTAAAGAAGCTTTCGGCTTGTCAATAAAGCCTTTTCTGGTGATGGTGCACCGGGGGAGTGCCCCCACCCCAACCCCTCCCCCAGAGGGGAGGGGCTATATTGCGGGGGCTTCGCCCCCTGCACCCTGATCCGGGCTGCTGTCCGGA
>JAFPXW010000072.1 GCA_017394565.1 Oscillospiraceae bacterium
AAGGACGTGTTCGGCGACAAGGCTTACGACATCCCGATGTCCTCCATCAAGGCTGCGACCGGTCACACCCTCGCAAGCTGCGGCACGATCGAAGGCATCGCCTGCATCAAGGCGCTCCAGACAGGCATCCTGCCGCCGACCGTTCACTTTGACGAAGCAGATCCGGCGTTGGATCTGAACTATATCCCGAACAAGGCGATCCAGAAGGACGTCCAGGTGGCGCTTTCTAATTCGTTCGGTTTCGGCGGACACGACTCTACCCTCGTGTTCAGAAAGTATCAGTAATTACAAAAAATCGGGGATCAGCCCGATCTATACTACGCGCTATTTCAAAATATTCAAAGAATATTTTAAGATCCGTCATTTTTGATGGCTGACCGCGCATTGCGCCGCAAAGCGCTCCGTTATACCGCCTCTGCAATAGAGGCGAGTATCTCAATGATATATGGAAAGAAGTTAAGGATATGCCGATCGCACAAATGAAGACCAATTACCCGATGGATGCTGCCGCGAAGCGCAGCTTTCTGAGCGAAACGGCTGCACAGATGGCAGAGATCCTCCAGAAGCCTCTGCCGGCTGTGATGGTCATGCTCGATGAATGCACCATGCATATGAATCAGTCGGAGGATACCACATTTTTTGCGGAATTCCGCTATATTCTGCCGCAGGCCTACGCTGCGGACAAGAGTGCGTTTCTGAAGGTGTTTGCAGATAAGATGCTGACACTCATCCAGAAGCATACCCATGTGAATCCGTACCGGATCTATATGCAGTTCACGGAGATGGACCGTGAAAGTGCATGGCGTTACATGAAGTAAGAAAGGACATGAGCTAATGATGAAATGGTCGATCAGAGAACTTTTGAACCCTGTTGTTACCCGTTCCATGCTGTATGGAGCAGATCCGTTTGATACGGAGTATGTCCTCAAGCGCGTGGACGAGATCGACGTGAAAAGCGGCAAGAAGATCCAGTCCGTATGGCTCGGCGAATGGGGAAAGAAAATCGCACATTACACCAAGCTTCGCGATGAAGCAGAGGCTAAGGGCAACCGCATTTCCGCAAGATCCTATGCGAAGCTCGTGGCGGAGTGCTGCTATGCGAACTATATGATCAATATTCAGGATCTTGAGCAGAAATTCGAGATCTACAATGCCCTCGCAGACAGCTACAAGCACTATGCGAAGCTTTGCGACAACAAGATCGAAGCCGTTGAGATCGAGACGAAATACGGCAAGCTGCCGGCTTACATCCATTTCCCGGATGACGGCACGAAGGGCAGCTATCCGGTGACGATCACCTATTCCGGCTTCGGCAGCTGCAAGGAAGAGCTGGATATGCTCGCAAAGCCGCTCAATGAGCGCGGTATCGCAGTCATTACACCGGATATGCCGGGTACCGGCGGCGCTGTCATCTGGAATCAGATCAAGTGCGGCGGCGATGAGCTGGAGGCTTCCTTCGAGGGCATCTACAAGTTCATCGACAGCCGTGACGACCTCGACAGCAGCCGCATTGCCAACTTCGGTCTGTGCATGGGCGGCGGCTACGCGATCCGTGCATCTGCCAAGAAGCAGGATGTCAAGGCTTGCTGCGCACTGTTCCCGCTGATGATCTACTACTGCACGCACGAGTCCGTTCCGATCTGGATGAAGCGCGGTAAGTGGACTTCCTACCAGACCAACGACGACTATGTGACCAGCATGAATATCCTCGCAGAGGGCAACCTCACGACCGATTTCTTCCTGATCCACAGCGATGATGACAACTGGATGACGCACGAGGCTTCCGATGCCCTCTATGCCAAGGGACTCGGCTACAAGGAGCGCCTGCAGGTCACCGAGAAGCCGGCGTATGTTTCTGAGGAAACCATCATGCACGCAATGCCGGTCGGCGAGCAGTACCATTGGGTAAAGCACCTCGCTGCGGACTTCATTGCACAGAGATTGACAGGTGAAAACAAATGAGCGAACATTTCTTTGATTACTACAGCAAATACGCACAGCAGACACCGGACAAGGTCCTCCTGCGTATTGATGAGAACACCCTGACCTATCAGGAATTCATGGACAAGACCGCAACGTTCGGTTCTGCCATGCAGAAGCTCGGCATCGGCCCTGACGATAAAGTCGGTCTGGTCATGCCCAACAGCATTGAGTGGTACGTTGCATTCTGGTCGGCGGTCCGCATCGGCGCACAGCCGGTTCCGATCGATCCGCAGAGTGGTTCGTTTGAGCTGTCCAAGCTCCTTCCGGCGACGACCGTCAAGATGCTGTTTGTTTCCGAGAAGTACCGCACGAATCAGATCATCAGCACCGTACATTCTCTCGTTCCGGAGAAGATCACGCTGAAAAAGGTCGTTTGCTTCGCTGACGAAGGTGTTGTCCCGGCAGAGGATTGCTACATTTCTGCTGACGAATTTGCACGCACAATGGGTGAAAAGACCTGCGAGATCTATCAGCCGGAATACCTGCACACCATGTCCCTGGCCTGCACCTCTGGCAGCACGGGCACACCGAAGATCCTGTCCGTTCCGTCGGGCGGATTCCTTTCGACACAGCGCGACATGGGCGACTATCTGGAATTTACCTCCGATGACGTGATGATGCTGGGCATGACGCTCTATCATCAGGGCGGTTTCGGTATGGGTCAGCAGATGGCGCTCAAGGGCGGTACGGTGATGTATCAGCCGCAGTTCAATCCGGTGACCTTCCTGGAAACCGTTCAGAAGTACAAGGTCAACATCATCCAGCTCACCTCCACACTGGCCAAGGTGCTGCTGTCCACACCGGATTTCGAGAAGTACGACCTTTCCAGCGTGCGCATCTGCTATTTTGCAGGTGAGGTACTGCCGAAGGAGATCGCAGATGCCTTCGTGAAGAAGCTGAACATCCGCGTTATCAACATCATCGGTTCTTCAGAGACCTGCACGATGGTCGTCTGGGATTCCGCAAAGGACGGCGACACCGATCCGAGCGATTTCCGCAAGCTGTATTTCACGGATTACCGTGTCATTGACGAAAACCGCAACGATGTTGCAGAGGGCGAGACCGGCGAGCTGTGCGTTTACACAGACGGCGTCATTACAGATTATTTCGGCAATCCGGAGCTTTCTGCTGAAAAGATCCTGACGGACGAGCAGGGCAGAAGATGGTTCTGCACCGGCGACCTCGTGAACAAGCTGCCGAACGGCATCGTTCGTTTTGCCGGCAGAAGCAAGCGCATCATCAAGCGCGGCGGCAACCTCGTTCACGCAGAGGAGGTCGAGGCTTGCCTGCTGACACACCCGAAGATCGCAGCCGCTGCTGTCACGGATGAACCGCATCCGGTCATCGGTCAGCAGATCGTGGCTTACATTCAGCCGAAGGGTGACGAGAAGGTCACCAGAGGTGAGCTGGCCCGTTATTTCGACGGCAAGCTTTCAGCATACAAGGTGCCGGATAAGGTCGTTCTCGTGGAGGAGATCCCGAAGGACATCGGCAAGATCCAGTTCAAATACCTTAGAAAAAAGGAGTATCATTAATCATGAACAATCTCGATTGGAATGAATTTACGCAGGTCGTTTCCGATTATGTCGGCGTTGACGCATCCGAGATCACCAGAGATACCGACGTTTTTGACGATCTGTATCTGGACTCCCTCGGTCTGTTCGGACTCGGCTCTCATATCACCGAGACCTACAAGCTGAACGTGGCGCTGTCCCTCGTGGCATCCATCAGCAAGATAGGCGAATTCTTCGACCTGCTCAACGAAAAGGGCACGCCGGTCGAGGCGTAAGATGACGCTGTTTTTCTTTCCGCACGCAGGCGGCTCTGCCAAAAGCTATGCGTCGTTCAAGCGATTTCTTCCGAAAGATCTGAACGTCCTCACGCTCGAATTATCCGGCAGGTTCACGCGCAGCAGCGAGCCGCTTCTGCATGACATCCCGTCGTGCATCACGGATCTGTTCGAGAAGCAGCCGGAGCTGACAGAGCTTGGCCGGGACGGCGATTATGCGGTGTTCGGGCATAGCATGGGAACGGTGCTGGCGTGCGAATTTGTACGTCAGATCCGCGAAAAAGGGCTTCCGGCACCGAAGCACGTCTTTCTGTCGAGCAAGAACGCACCCGATGAGGGACTGCATTGCTTCGGCGAGATCGAGAATGCGACGGATGAGGAGATCATTGCGTTTTTTGCGAAAAACAGCATGACCTCGGCGCCGGTCATTCCCGATGCGGAACTTGCGGCGCAGCTGAACCGGATTCTTTGCAATGACGTGCGCATGGCCGAGCGCTATGAGGTCACGCCGGACGAGGTACAGTTCGGATGCGATCTGACGGTGATCTACGGCACGGAGGATCCGATGCTGCAAACGGCCGATATGCACGGCTGGGCGCGGTTCACGGACAAGTCCTGCGACGTGAAGCGCTTTAGCGGCGGACATTTTTATTACACAGAGCATAAGGAAGCAGTCTGTGCGATCATTCGTGAAACGCTCGGACTTGCGTGACAAAACAAACCGGAGAGTCAGTCGTGTGGTGCGGCTGACTCTCCGGCTTTTATGTAGGGGTGGGAGCTGTCAAAATTTGAGTGTACAGGCGATTCCTGTAAAAAAAGCGCTGGAATACGGGCATGAACCGTATTCCAGCGCCTTTGCTGTTTACATATATAGTGTATCACATTTCCGGCAGATTGTCAAGTGCAAAATTGCAAACGCAGGGAACCACATTTCAGACAGCTTTCACAAGTCAGCAAGAATAGATAGCTCCTGGCATTGCAAAATATAGTCAGAACCGCATGGACTTTCGATTTTTTTGCAAATTGACGTGATTTTTATAAGATTTTTATAAGTTCGTGTAGCCCATCAGGAAGCGATCCACCTCAGCGGCCGTGTCCCGCCCTTCGCGGATCGCACGGACGACGAGCGACTGACCGGTATGCATATCGCCGGCGGTAAATACCTTCCCGACGTTCGTCCGATGCGTTCCAGCGCCAGATGCCACATTGCTGCGTGCATCGAGCTCCACGCCGAAGGCCTCCGCAACGTAGCCCTCGCATCCAAGAAAACCTGCTGCGATCAGGCAAAGCTCGCAGGGGAGCGTTTCCTCGCTGCCTTCGACCTCGTGCGGCGTAAGACGGCCGGTCGATGCATCGCGCGAGAATTCCAGCACCACGACCTTCACGCCGCAAAGCGCACCCGATTCGTCCTGCAAAAATTCCTTGACGGTCGTCTGATAGCGCCGCGGATCCTGCCCGAACACCGCGATCGCTTCCTCCTGGCCATAATCGGTCTTGTTCACGCGCGGCCACTCCGGCCACGGGTTGTTTTCCGCACGGGAATCCGGCAGCTTCGGCATCATCTCAAGCTGTGTCACACTCGCGCAGCCGTGGCGGATGCAGGTGCCGACGCAGTCGTTTCCGGTGTCGCCGCCGCCGATGACCACGACATTTTTGCCCTTGGCGCTGATGTGATTTCCCTCCTGCAAGCCGCCGTTCAGGAGGGCTTTTGTCGTGGAGGAAAGAAAGTCCACCGCAAAATAGACGCCCGTCGCATTTCTTCCGTCTGCCTTGATATCGCGCGGTTTTGCGGCACCGCAGGCGAGGACGACGGCGTCAAATTCCGCAAGCAGTTCACTTGCGGCGATGTCCTTGCCGACATTTGCATTCAGCCGGAATTCCACGCCCTCCTGCGCCATCAGGTCTGTGCGGCGCTCGACGATGTGCTTTTCGAGTTTCATATTCGGGATGCCGTACATCAGCAATCCGCCGGCACGGTCGGCGCGTTCAAATACCGTCACATTGTGGCCGCGCTTATTCAGCTGATCTGCACAGGCAAGTCCTGCCGGGCCGGAGCCGATGACGGCGATGCGCTTTCCGCTGCGGAGTTCCGGGATCTGCGGCTGCATCAGCCCCTCTGCAAATCCCATCTCGATCAGCGAATACTCATTGTCACGAACGGTCACAGAATCTCCGTAAAGCCCACAGGTACAGGCTTTTTCGCAAAGAGCCGGGCATACGCGCGAGGTGAATTCCGGAAAATTATTCGTCATCAGAAGGCGTTCGAGTGCCTGTGCTTCCTGTCCGTTCCAGATCAGGTCATTCCATTCGGGGATGAGGTTGTGCAGCGGACAGCCGGACAGCATTCCGCAGAGCATCTGCCCATTCTGGCAGAACGGAACACCGCAGTCCATGCAGCGCCCTGCCTGCTGCCGGCGTTCTGCGGCAGGCAGGGGCTTGTGGAATTCGTTGTAATTGCCGATGCGCTCCAGGGGCGCGGCGGCAGTGTTCTCTGTGCGTGCAAAATCAAGAAATCCAGTCGCTTTTCCCATGATTATGCCTCCTTCTGGTTTCTGTAAAATGCTTCGATCTCAGCGTCCTCAGCCGGCATACCCTTGGCGGTCAGCTCGGCAACGGTCGCAGAAATTTTCGCATAATCGTGCGGAATGATCTTCTTGAACAGCGGCAGATAGTGGTCAAAATCGTCCAGGATACGCTTGGCTTTCGCAGAGCCGGTCGCTTCGGCATGGGCTTCGATCAGCGTCCGAAGCTCCTGCACATCCCACGGCGCAGTGACGGTCTCCATCGAGATCAGCGCCTTGTTCAGCCGCATATAGAGGTCATGCTCCTCGTCAAGCACATAAGCGATACCGCCGGACATACCAGCCGCAAAATTCTTTCCGGTGCGTCCGAGGATTACCACTCTGCCGCCGGTCATGTATTCGCATCCGTGGTCGCCGACACCCTCGCAGACTGCGATCGCGCCGGAATTTCGCACACAGAAACGCTCACCGGCGATGCCGTTCATGAAGGCTGCGCCGGACGTTGCACCGTAGAGTGCCACATTGCCGACGATGATGTTTTCCTCGGCAGCGAATCCGGAATGCTTCGGCGGAAAGACCGCCAGACGGCCGCCGGACAGCCCCTTGCCGAAGTAATCATTCGCGTCGCCGCAAAGCTTCAGCGTCAGCCCCTTCGGGATGAATGCACCAAAGCTCTGACCGCCGCTGCCGTTACAGTTGACCACATAGGTGTCATCCGGGAGCGTCTGTTCTCCGTGCAGCCGCGTGATCTGTGAGCCGAACAGGATTCCGAGCGAACGGTCGGTGTTCCGGACAGTGAGTTCCATCGAGGCCGGCTTGCCTTTTTTGAGGGCGCTGCCCATTTTCCTGAACAGAGCCGTTTCATCGGCGGTTTTCTCCAGCTCGAAATCATAGACATTCTCCGGCACAAAGTGCGGTGTTTCGGTCGGGATGGACTGCAGCAGCCCCGTCAGGTCGATCTCACCGGCATCCTCTGTGCGAACGAGAAGATCCGTTCTGCCGACGAGCTCATCAACGGTGCGGATGCCGAGCTTTGCCATGTATTCGCGGAGTTCCTGCGCCACGAAATGCATGAAGTTCACAACATATTCCGGCTTGCCGCGGAACCGCTTTCGCAGTTCCGGATTCTGCGTTGCAATGCCCATCGGGCAGGTGTCGAGGTTGCAGACGCGCATCATGGTGCATCCCATAGTGACCAGCGGCGCGGTCGCAAATCCGAATTCCTCCGCACCAAGTAGCGCGGCAACGAGGACGTCGCGGCCGGTCATGAGCTTGCCATCGGTTTCGATGACGACGCGCGAGCGAAGTCCATTGAGGATGAGCGTCTGATGTGCTTCGGCAAGTCCGAGTTCCCACGGCAGTCC
>JAFPXW010000073.1 GCA_017394565.1 Oscillospiraceae bacterium
GATCACCTGTATTTTCAACACGCACTACCCCGACCACGCGCTGCGCCGTTCCAATAAGGCGCTGCTGCTGCACAAAGGCGGCAGATCACTGTTCGGTGAAACGCACCGCATCGTGACCGCCGAGAACATCCGGGATGCCTTTCAGGTGCAGACGGTCATCGGCGAGATCGAAACCGACGAGCGCGTCTACCGCAGCATCCTGCCGCTGGAGCTTGCCGGCGAAAGTGCTGAAATATCGCCGGAACAGAACCGCATCGCAACGATTTCGATCATCTTGCGCGACGATGCACAGGCGGCGCAGGTCAATGAGATCCTGCATGAGTTCAGCGGCTATCTCATCGGACGCATGGGGCTGCCGTACCGCAAGGCAGGCGTGCATATCATCAATGTCACCCTCGATGCGCCGGCGGCTGAGATCACCGCGCTGACGGGGAAGCTTTCTCATATCGAACAGATCAGCGTCAAGGCGACCTATGCCCTGACAGAACAGGAGGAAATATGCTGAAAATCGCAGTTTATGGCAAGGGCGGTATCGGAAAATCGACGACGATTTCCAATATGGCTGCCGCGATGAGTGAAATGGGGCTGCGCGTGATGCAGATCGGCTGTGATCCGAAGGCGGATTCCACAGCTGCACTGCATCCCGGTGTGAAGCTGACCACCGTTCTCGACCTCGTGCGTCAGAAAAAGGACGCATTCACGATTGGGGACATGGTCTGTCCGGGCTTTGGCAATGTCATTTGTGTGGAAGCCGGCGGCCCGACACCCGGTCAGGGATGTGCCGGACGCGGCATTATTACCGCGCTCGAAAAGCTCGAAAGCAAGGGTGTTTACGAGAAATATCAGCCGGACGTGGTCATTTATGATGTCCTCGGCGATGTGGTCTGCGGCGGCTTCTCGATGCCGATGCGCGACGGGTACGCCGATCAGGTGTTTATCGTGACTTCGGGCGAAAACATGGCGATCTACGCGGCTGCGAACATTGCGCTTGCCGTGCAGCATTTCCGTGAACGCGGCTACGCACAGCTCGGCGGCATCATCCTGAACCGCCGCAATGTCCGCAATGAGGACGAGAAAGTCGCGGAACTCTGCAAGGATTTCGACACGCAGATCGTCGGCACGCTTCCGCGCAGTGAAGTTGTGCAGGATGCCGAAGAACTGGGCAAAACGGTTCTTGAAGCCTTTCCGGATTCGGACATGGCACACGAATACCGACAGCTTGCAAAGCAGGTGCTTGCGGCGTGCGGAAAGGACGTGCAATGCTGAAGCGCATGGGCAGGGAACTCGACACCACGGGTGCGATGCTTCCCATCGGACAGGCGACATTCCCGGCACCGTTCAAGTCGGAACTGGAGTATTCCTGTTCCGCGCGAGGCACCTGGAATATCGTCCACACGGGATTTCTCGTGCCGGAAGCACATGAGATCTTCGCGTGTGCGGCAGGCTGTCTGCGCGGTGTTGTGCTGACGGCGGCGGAAATGAATGCGCAGGATCGGTTTTCGACGATCGAGATCCGCGAGAACAATGTGCTGGAAGGCGACATGGAGGACCTGCTGATCGACGGCGTGACCGATATTCTGGGAAAACTTCCCTACAAGCCGCGTGCGGTGCTGCTGTATACGAGCTGCATCCACCACTTCATCGGCTGCGATCTGAAGCTGTGCTATGCACGGCTGCGCGAGCGCTTTCCGGACATCGACTTCACGGACTGCTACATGAACCCCATCATGCGCAAAAGCGGTCTGACGCCGGATCAGCTCATGCGCCGCGGATTGTATGCGCTCCTGAAACCGCGTGAATTGCATCCGAAAAAACTGAACATGATCGGCAATAACCTTGCCACCGACAAGACCTGCGAGCTGTACACCATCGCAGAACGAGCAGGTTTTAGCGTGACAGAGATCCACGACTGCAAGGATTATGACGCCTACCAGTCGATGGCGGAGGCCTGCATGAATCTCTGCTTCAATCCCGTCGGAAAAGCCGGCGGCGAAGCCCTCGAACAGCGCCTGGGACAGAAGCTGCTCTATCTGCCGCTGAGTTACGATTATGACGAAATTACACGCATCTTAGGCGAATATGCAGCCGCACTCGGCACAGAAACGCCGGACTTCACAGGGGAGACTGCATTGTGTGAGGAAGCGCTTTCTCATGCGAAAACCGTCATCGGCGATGCACCGGTCGTGATCGACTACACGGCGACGATGCGTCCGCTTTCGCTGGCAAAACTGCTCCTGACACACGGCTTCAATGTGACCGCCATTTACGCCGACAGCTTTACGGGCGAGGATCGCGGCGATTTTGCGTGGCTGCAGGCGAATCATCCCGACCTTCCGGTCTATGCGACGGTACAGGTCAAGATGCGGATGCTGCCGCGCGAAACATCCGAAAAAACGCTTGCCATCGGGCAGAAGGCGGCTTACTTCACGAGCTCTCCGTATTTTGTGAATACGGTGGAATGCGGCGGATTTTACGGATTTACGGGTATCCGGCAGATGCTCCTGCTTATGGAGGAGGCATTCGTGCATGAGAAGGATACCCGAAAGCTCATTCAGATCAAGGGATTGGGGTGTGGATGCGTATGAAGCAGACGGCAAGGATCATTTCAACTTACACAGCGGACGTTTCCGGCGTGAATTCGGCGCTTTTTGAGCTTGGCGGCATGACCGTCATGCACGATGCGTCCGGCTGTAATTCCACTTATAATACCCACGACGAACCGCGGTGGTATGACTTTGACAGCATGGTGTTCCTCTCCGGCCTTTCGGAAATGGAAGCCATCATGGGCGACGATGACAAGCTGATCGACGACATCGTTTCGGCAGCGAACCAGTTTCACCCGAAGTTCATTGCCGTCGCAGGCACGCCGATCCCGATGATGATCGGAACGGATCTGAGGGCGGTGGCATCCGTTGTGGAAAAACGCACAGGCATCCCGGCGTTTGGCTTTTCGACGAACGGAATGCACACCTATGTGCAGGGCGCATCCGCTGCGCTCGAAGCCATCGCTGACCGGTTTGTGACGGAACAGCGCCCAAAAACCGCACAGCTCTCGGTGAATCTGCTCGGCGTGACACCGCTGGATTTCTCCGTGAACGGCAGCGCCGAACACCTGAAAACCGCG
The DNA here is from genome assembly GCA_017394565.1 of Oscillospiraceae bacterium. Taxonomy (GTDB): domain Bacteria; phylum Bacillota; class Clostridia; order Oscillospirales; family Ruminococcaceae; genus UBA3855. Next base: position 3,125 of record JAFPXW010000073.1, read on the forward strand.
TTGGAAGCACGCGGCATCACGGTTGTTTCCAGCTGGGCGATGGGCGACACGCTCGAAACGCTCCAGAATGCGTCGTCGGCACACGTCAACCTTGTGGTGAGCCGTTCCGGTATCGGTGCAGCGAAGGTCTTGCGCGAGCGCTTCGGCATCCCGTATGTGACCGGCAGGCCTTATGGCAAATTCACGGACAAATTGGCGAAATCGATCCAAAAAGCCGCAGAAAGCGGAGAGAATCTCTGTCCGCAGATCCAGCGCGAGAATGCGAAGATCGTGGTCATCGGCGAAGGCGTTTCCGCGATGAGTCTGGCGAATGCCATCAGCTGCGATCCTGTGATCCACAGTCATGCACGGTTTATCGCAGCGACGGAATTTGCCGAATGTTACCTTGACCGTGAGGACAGGATCGCTCGCGACGAGGACGAGCTTCTGCCGCTGCTGGGCGGCGCACAGGTCATCATTGCCGATCCGCTGTATCAGCCGATCTGCCCGAAAACGGCGAAATTCGTCGGCTTGGGGCATGAGGGATTTTCGGGACGCATTTTCCGCGACGAGATCCCCGACCTGACGGAATCCCTTGCGTGGCTCGCGGAGAGATTATAACGGTATATTGCGAAGCAATTCGCTGTATATAGAGAAAATGGCATGGGAACACCATGCACAGAAAGGATGTTTTTTATGAAAAACTGGAAGAGAATCGCAGCACTGCTCCTCGGCTGTGCAATGCTTGGCATGACGGCCGGCTGTGCAGGCGGACAGACCGCAAGCACGGCCCCGACGGAAGCGCCGGAGGCAGACACGACCGCAGCGGATACCGAGGCAGCAGCAGACACCGAAGTCACCACTGAGGAAGATGCCGAAGCTGCGACCGAATCTGACAGCGACACCATCACTGTCATCGACAATCTCGGCAACGAGGTCGAAGTCCCGAAGCAGATTGACCGCATCGTTGTCGGCAATATCTATCCGCTGCCGTCCGTGCTGACTGTTTTCTTTGATTCCGGCGAGAAGATCGTGGGCATGGCGGATGTTTCCATGAAGGCGGCGCAGAATGGTCTGCTGGGCGAGCTGTATCCGGAGGTACTTGACGCCGAAACCGGCTTCATTGAAGGCACGGAGATCAACGTGGAGGAAGTGGTCAAGCTCGATCCGGACGTTGTGTTCTACGGCGCAGAATCACCGCAGATCGGCGAGCAGCTCAGTGAAGCCGGCATCCCGGCAGTTGCCGTTTCCGCTTCCAAGTGGGAATACGACACCATCGAAACCCTGAACCAGTGGCTCGACCTGCTGGGCGAGATGTTCCCGGAGAATGCAAAGGCGGACATCTGCCGTCAGTATTCCGAGGAGAAATACAACATGGTGCAGGAGCGCGTCAAGGACATTCCGGATGACGAGCGTGCGCGTGCGTTCTTCCTGTTCCAGTACAGAGCAGAGAACATCACGACTTCCGGCAAGCTGTTCTTCGGACAGTGGTGGGCAGACGCCATCGGCGCAAAGAATGTCGGCGAGGAACTGGCGACCGATAATTCGACCGCTGTGGATATGGAGCAGATCTATGCCTGGAACCCGGATCTGATCTTCATCACGAATTTCAACGCAGCACAGCCGGATGATCTCTATGGCAACACAACGGGTACATATGACTGGAGTGCGGTGGATGCCGTTGAGAACCAGCGTGTTTACAAGATGCCGCTGGGTATGTACAGAAGCTACACACCGGGCATCGACACGCCGATCACGCTGATGTGGCTGGCAAAGACCGCATATCCGGAGCTGTTCGAGGACATCGACATCACCGAGGAAACCAAGTCCTACTACAAGGAAGTATTCGGTGTTGACCTGACCGATGAGCAGGCCAACAGCATCTTCGCACCGGTTTCGGCAGCGAGTGCGTTCTGATCGAAACCGCAAATGATCCAGAAAAGCAGCTCTTTTGAAAAAGGGCTGCTTTTTCTTTGAAAAAAATTTTTCAAAATCGCTGTAACGAATCTCCTCCTGTGAGGACTAATCAATGGAACGTTCCGAAAGGCGGTGACACGATGAAATCCGAATTAGACCAATATTACCGGGAACATGGGCGAAAAGTCTACCTCTATCTCATGACGCTGTGCGGAGAACCGGACACGGCGGAGGAATTGACGCAGGAAACTTTTTATCAGGCGATGAAGCATCTGGGGCGTTACGATGGACGAAGTTCCGTCTTTACATGGCTTTGCGGCATTGCGAAGCACCTCTGGCAAAAGGAACTGACGCGCCGCACACGTCATCCGTCCGCAGAACCGGATGAAAGCCGTCCTGATCCAACACCGACGCCGGATCAGGCGGCAGAACTCCGCGACGAAAAGCAGCGTGTCCTGCAAAAGCTCCACGCGCTTCCGGAAGCGGAGAAAGAACTGGTGCTCCTGCGTGCAACGGCAGGACTGTCGTTCCGTGAGATCGGTGCGCTGTTCGGGAAAACAGAAAACTGGGCACGAGTGACGTTTTATCGTGTCAAGCAGAAACTGAAGGAGGAATGAACCATGAAATGTGAAGTGATACGCGATCTTTTGCCGCTGTATGCGGAGAAACTGACCTCGCCGGAGAGTGACGCACTGGTGGAAGCGCACCTGCAAAGCTGTGCGGACTGCCGGAAGGTATTGGAGGGGATGCAGCAGAGCGAGCCTTTGCCGGCTGCGGAAGAACGAAACATCCAGCCGCTCAAAAAAATCAGGAGGACGGGCTGGATGAAAGCCATCTGGGGATTCGCAGGAGGGATCGTCCTGCTGACGGGACTGTTTTATGTATTGTTTGTCGGTGTGATCCCGGCGAAACAGTCGGATGTGAACATCGGGATCACTGCGAAACGTGCGGAGGACGGCATGATGCTGGTGGAGTTTGATTTCACAGGTAATCCGGCATTTGCGCTGCATCGGCGCACGGCGTATCCGGAGCAGGGAGCAGAGGTGACGGTGTATCAGACGCTTCGCTCTCCGGTCGAGGATGCGGAAACGATCCAGAACGGTTTCCTGCAGGGATGGAGCAAGGCGGAGTTCACAGACGACGATACGCTGATCGTCCATTTCCGTGACGGAGATGTGGTCTACCACCTCAAAGACATCGCGGAGGAAGCCGGACTACAGTAGGGCCAGGGAAATCAATTTTTAGAATTTTTCGTCCCCATTTTATGAATTTTGCGGGTGCAGGGGGCGCAGCCCCCTGCAAAAATGCCCCCTCCCTGGGGAGGGGGCTGGGGGTGGGGGGAAGAAACGCGCCTGTTTTTCAAACAGAACCTGAAAATTGATTTCTGGGGCAGCCCCTTTTTATAATAAGTGGCACGGGTGCAGGGGGGAAGAAGGACGC
>JAFPXW010000008.1 GCA_017394565.1 Oscillospiraceae bacterium
AATGATCTGCTCGACAAAACGGATATTGATGAGAAGATCGTGGATGGCGCTTCTGCCGTCAAGGACAAGGTAACGGACGCGCTTGAAAAGTCAGGCATTGACGAGAAGATCGCCGCCGGTGCAGCAGCGGTCAAGGAAAAGGTCACAGATGTTCTTGACCAGACGGATATCGATGAGAAGATCGTTGCCGGCGCAACTGCTGTCAAGGATAAGGTGACGGATGCACTCGAACAGGCGAATCTCAACGAGAAGATCGCAGCCGGCGCGGCTACCGTTAAGAGCAAGGTGGATGAGTTCATCAATCCGGACGAGGAAAAAAAGAAGATGAAAGCGGAGGCCGACAAGCTGCGCAGGGATGTCGAGGCACTCAAGAATATTGACATTGAGGCCAAGATCAAGGACGGCGCAGAAGCGGTGGGCAAGTTTGCAAGCGAGCACACCGAGGCGGCCAGAGAAGATCTTCACAAGGTTGAGGAAACGGTTAGCCAGATCACCGACGAGCTCAGGGAAAAAGCCGAGGCTGGCATGGATCAAATCAGGACTGCCAGTGAAGAGGTCCGGGAGAAACTCGGTGATGTGCTTGAGGCAGGCCAGAAGAAGGCGGAGGAAAACCGCAAGGATGCAGCGCTTGCCAAGTTCATGGAAGACAACAGCATTACGCAGAAGGCAAAGGAAATCAAGGCCGAACGCGATGCTGCTGCAGAAAAGGCTGCCGACGCAGTTGCTGAGGCAGAGGCGGCTGTCGTCGAGGCCGTTGCGGATGCTGCTGAGGCAGAGGAAGCCGTTGCTGAGGCTGTTGCAGAGGACGTCGCAGATGCGGCTGAGGAAGCAGCAGTTGCTGAGGAAGTTGTTGCCGATGCTGTTGCAGATGCGGTTGAGGAAGCAGCTGATGAGGCTGCTGCCGCTGAAGCGATTGCAGACGCTGTGGCAGATGCCGCGGAGTTTGTCCTCCAGCCCGAGATGGACGACTGATTATTGCAAAGGGACTGCACGGCAGTCCCTTTGTCATTTTCGGGGGAAGCAGAAACAGAAAAAGGCACCGGAAACGGTGCCTTTTGGATTACAGTCAAAGGGGCTCTTATTCCTTTGCGGCTGCCCTTGCGCGAGCTGCAAGCTTTTTGCGCAGTTCGGTTTCAAGAACGCGCTTGCGCATCCTGAGATTGGAGGGCGTAACCTCGAGCAGTTCGTCATCATCAATGAACTCAAGGCATTCCTCAAGGGTCAGGGAGCGCATGGAGGTGAGCTTCATGGCGGTTTCCGCGCCGGCTGCGTTGCGGATGGATGTCAGGTGTTTCTGGCGGCAGACATTGACGTCAATGTCACCTGAACGGGCGTTCTGTCCGACGATCATGCCGCAGTATACCTGTGTATTGGGCCCGCAGAACAGCGTGCCGCGGTCCTGGGCGTAGAACAGGCCGTACATGACAGCCTCACCTGTTTCGGTGGAAACGAGGGCGCCGACGTTGCGGTGCGGGATTTCGCCTTTATACGGTTCATAGCGGTCAAAGACAGAGCTCATGACGCCCTCGCCGCGGGTATCCGTCATGAATTCGCTCCTGTATCCAAACAGGCCGCGGCTGGGCACGGAGAACTCGAGGCGGACACGGTCGGTACCGGCCATGTTGTCCATCACGCCGCGGCGGCGGCCGATCTTCTCAATAACAGCGCCGGCATAGACGGCAGGCACATCGCAGACCATGTGTTCAATGGGCTCAAGGCGTGTGCCGTCCTCCGCCGTGCGGAACAGGACCTCAGGCTTGCTGACCTGGAATTCATAGCCCTGGCGGCGCATGTTTTCGATGAGTACAGAGAGATGCAGCTCACCGCGTCCGCTGACACGGAAGGCATCCGGGGTCTCAGTCTCCTCGACGCGCAGGGAAACATCGGTCTGCAGCTCGCGCATGAGACGGGCACGCAGGTGGCGGGAGGTGACATAGGTGCCCTCGCGTCCCGCGAACGGACTGTCATTGACAGAGAATGTCATCTGGACCGTCGGCTCCGTGATCTTGACGAACGGCAGCGGTTCAACCGCATCCGTGGCGCAGATGGTGTCACCGATCATGATGTCCTCAACACCGGTAATCGCGACGATTTCGCCCATGGAAGCGCTGTCAACGGGTGCACGCTTGAGTCCGTCGAAGGTGAAGAGGCTGGAGAGACGGAAATTCTCGGGATTAGCACTGCTGCCAAAGGTGGCACGCGTATACATCGTGTTGAGCTTCAGCGAACCACGCGTAATGCGGCCAATGCCGATCCGGCCGACAAAATCGTTGTAGTCGATTGTCGATACGAGCATCTGCGCGGGGCCATCCGGGTCACCAGTGGGCGCCGGAATGTACTCAAGGATTGTCTCAAAGAGCGGGCGCAGATCGGTGCCAGGGGTGGCAAGATCGAGGGTGGCGGTGCCGGTACGGGCAGAGGCATATACGATGGGCGTATCCAGCTGGCTCTCGTCAGCGTCGAGATCAATCATGAGGTCAATGGTCTCGCTGACGACCTCATCACAGCGGGCATCCGGCCGGTCAACCTTGTTGACGACAACGATGACAGGCAGGTTCAGCGCCAGCGCATGCTGCAGCACAAAACGGGTCTGGGGCATGGGGCCCTCAAAGGAGTCGATCAGCAGCAGAACACCGTCGACCATCTTGAGCACGCGCTCAACCTCGCCGCCGAAATCCGCGTGTCCGGGTGTGTCGACGACGTTGATCTTGACATCTTTATAGTAAACAGACGTGTTCTTGGACAGAATCGTGATGCCGCGCTCGCGTTCGAGTGCGTTGCTGTCCATGACGCGGTCTGCAATCTGCTGGTTTTCACGGAAAACACCGCCCTGTTTGAGCATTTCGTTGACCAGGGTGGTCTTGCCGTGGTCGACGTGAGCAATGATCGCAATGTTGCGAATATTGTCGCGCGTAGTTTCCATATTGGATTCCTTCTTTCTTATGATCACCTGGGGAGAAGTCCCCGGGCACAACCTGTCGGTGAGATCGGGGATCAGTCGCCGCTGCGGGAAGCGGTCTCGGCCAGTTCGAGTCCTTCATTGTGCTCAAGCACCCACCGGATGGACCACTCGTTTTCGAAGAGGAGCACATCGCGGTCGTGCGCATCCTTGGCGGTTGCGCTGGTACTTGAGAGCTTGAGGTCCTCCGGGGCTTTCGGGGTTTTCCGGATCCACCTGACGAATCGGAAATTCAGCGGATAACGGTTGATTTCCGCATTGTATTCGGTGCGGAGACGGTGCTCAAGCACCTCAAACTGCAGCATGCCGACGACACCGACGATGATCTCCTCAAAGCCGATGCCAGGACGCTTGAAGGTCTGAATGGCGCCTTCCTCGCTCAGCTGGAGGACGCCCTTGACGAACTGCTTGCGCTTGAGACTGTCAACGCTGGTCACGCGGGCAAAGTATTCCGGCGCAAACAGCGGGATGCCGGCGTACCGGATGTGGGGACCTGTGCAGAGGGTGTCGCCGAGGGCGAATATGCCGGGATCAAAGAGCCCGATGATATCCCCGGGATACGCATCCTCGACCAGTTCGCGCTCATCTGCCATGAACTGCTGGGGTTGCTTGAGCTGGATCGGTTTATCGGTCCCGCTATGCCAGACGGTCATACCCTTCTCGAACACGCCGGAGCACACGCGCAGGAAAGCCAGACGGTCCCGGTGCGCGGGATTCATGTTGGCCTGGATCTTGAAGATGAAACCCGTGAAATCCGGCGACAGGGGATCGGTCGGCCCCTGGTCAGAATTCCGCGGCTGCGGGGAAGGCGCGAACCGGAGGAAACGCGTGAGGAACGGTTCGACGCCGAAATTGCTCACGGCGCTTCCGAAGAACATCGGCGTCAGCCGGCCGGTGCGCACGGCCTCCTCATCGAACGGATCGCCCGCCACGTCCAGCAGTTCCGTTTCGCTGCGGAGACGGTCGATATAATGCTGCTCCAGTGCGGAGGAAAGCTCCGGAGAGTCGAGCGGGATCGTACGGGCCTCGACCCGGTTTTTGCCGTGATCGCCGGCGGA
>JAFPXW010000074.1 GCA_017394565.1 Oscillospiraceae bacterium
CGATGAGTGCGCCGGTCTTGGATGATGATTTAGCCATGATGTTTTCCTTTCTGTGGCGGAACAGGACGGATTTCGTCCTTATTCCTGCATTTCCTGCTGAAGCTGCTGGGTGACCTCCGAGGCGGAAGCACCGTCGCGCAGCTCGTGCAGGGCTGCGGTGATGTTGTCGAGATGAAGATTCTCCATATCCGCGCTGTCACCGATCTGTGAGATCTCGATGATGAGATTATCATACTGGTTGAGCAGCTGCTTGTTCTGCGTCAGCACCTTATGGAGGAATTCGTAATGCATCGGGAACCGGGACTGATCCTCCAGATCAAGGATGGTCATGCGCGTGATGATCTTCTTCATATTGGAGAACAGGCAATCCTGCACATCCTCGCTGAGAGACAGGAACGGGTTGCCGGGTTCCTTCGCCTGATCGCCAAGCAGTGCCTTGAGCGCGGTCTGCTTCTGATAAAACAGATCCAGCTGATGCGTTGCCTCGTTCAGTTCGTTATTAAACGGATTCTTGCTGCTTCTCCAGCTTTGCAGGGCTTCGCGGTAGTCCTGTGCATCGCGGAATCTGGTGGACTGCACGGATATCGGCTGATCCTTCCGGTTCAGGAGCCAGTAATTCACACCGATGAAAACGCCCACACTGATCGCAGCTGCGATGACGGCCGCAATGGGATTTGCCGCCAGATTCAGCAGACCGCGTGAAAACAGCACGACCTCCAGCACCGCAAATCCAGCATTGAAGCCAAGAAGTGCCCAGAAATTGGATCTCATGCACACACCTCCGATCATAGTTTCGTATAGTACAACATTATTATAGCACAAACCCCATGCCCTGTCAAGCTTGACAGAACCGATTTTCTATGGTATACTGGAAAAAAGATCATGAATTCTGCTTGATTGCCTGCGGCGGTCAGCAATCAAAAGAAATCTGGAGTGAATATGGAATCAGAAAATACTGCACCCGAAGCATTCGGGCTCGGGTTTGTCGGGCGGCGTGCGGCAATGGCGGAGGTTTCCGCGCCGAACCGCTGCCGGCTCATTCCTGCGGATGCGTCCGAAAAGAACGTCGGCAATTCGCAGAATCTTTATATTGAAGGCGACTGTCTGGATGCCTTGCGGTGTCTGCGTGAAACACATTCGGGGCGCATCCGGATGATCTATATTGATCCGCCCTACAACACGGGCAGCGATCATGTTTACAACGACCGCTTCCGGCAGACGATCTCGGCTTACCGCGGACTTGGCGCTGCTGCGGACGAATACGGGCAGCAGCATTCCGCCTGGTGCGCGATGATGTATCCGCGGCTTGCCATCGCAAGGGAACTGCTCACGGAGGACGGCGTCATTTTTATCAGCATCGGTGAGCAGGAACTGCACACGCTGCTGTTTCTTTGCGATGAACTGTACGGCGCGGAGAACCGCATCACGCTTTTTTCGCGCGTGACCAAGAAATCCAGCAACAACGGCGGGCAATTTTCCCCATGCGTGGACTATATCGCCGCTTACGCCCGATGCGCCGTGAAGGTACCGCCGTATACTGTCGCACTGCCGGAGGAGATCGTGTCGCGTTACAAAAAGCACGATGCGCACCTTGCACAGCGCGGTCCGTATCAGGAGGTCAGCCTGTATATGTCAGCCCTGAAGCACGGTGGCTCGTGCTATCCGATCGTCTGCCCGGATGGGCAGGAGGTCATTCCGCCGAACGGAAAGCCGTGGCGCTGGAATCCGGAGCGCCTGGCGAAAGGGCTTGCGGAGGATCGTGTCGTGTTCAAGAAAAGCACGCGGTCTCCCCTGCTGGATGCCAGGACCGGTGTTCGTGCGCACTGGAATGTTTACACAAAAATGTATCTCGGCGAACGCGGAGAGGGCTTGCATCCGAAGAATTTCAGCGAAGCGTTCCCGAATACGCTCGCATCACATGAGCTTCGCAGACTTGGCATCCCGTTTGATTTCGCAAAGCCTGTCAGCCTGATCGCGTATCTTGTCAAATTGCAGACGGCGGAGGACAGCATTGTGCTGGATCTGTTTTCCGGCTCGGCCACAACGGCGCACGCGGTCATGCAGCTCAATGCGGAGGACGGCGGCTGCCGTCGGTTTATCATGGTGCAGATCCCGGAAGCAGTCGCACCGAACGGAACTGCCGCTGCCCAGGGATTTCAGACGATCTGCGACATCGGAAAGGAGCGTATCCGCCGCGCCGCCAAGCAGCTGCACGCGATACATCCGGATGCAGAATTTGACGACGGATTCCGTGTGATGCGGATCATGCCGGACGGAGGTGAGGACTGATGGACTGCGAGAACTGCGCTTACTATTCCTATGACGAGGAATGGGAGGAATATGTCTGCGAAGCCAATATCGACGAGGACGAATATGCAAGGCTGTTACAGGGGCATTATCAGAAATGTCCGTATTTCCGCGACGGTGACGAATATCGGATCGCGCGGAAGCAGTGAGCGTTTCAAAGATCATATAAAAAAGACCTGCGGAATGCAGGTCTTTTTTTCGAGCTGTTTCAATCCTTCGACTTATAATACAGCAGACAATGGCAGTAGCCCTCGAAATCAGGATCCTGCATCTGTTCGCGGAATTCCTTGCAGATGCACCTGGTATCCTCGGTGCGCGAAAGCCGGCAGGGACAGTAGCCGCCGGTGGCCTTCAGACCCTCCTTCACGCGCTGCACGATCGCCTCATCTTCGTTCAGGCGTACCATCGCTTTCAGTCCTCGTGCTTCATCAGGATCGCGCGGATATCGGAAGCCTGACGCATTCCCACGATCTTCTCGACCGCTTGTCCGCTTTTGAATACGATCATCGTCGGGATGGCTTCAATGCCAACCTGCATCGCAAGCTCGCGGTTTTCATCGACATTGACCTTTCCGATGCGGTATTCCGGATGTGCCTTGTCCACCTGTTCGAGGATCTCTCCCTGCATCATGCACGGACCGCACCAGGTTGCCCAGAAATCCACCAGGATCGGATCTGCATCCTCGATCGCATCAAAGAAATTCTCGGTGTTCAGCTTCATGATCATATGCGTGACCTCCTTTGTTTTATGAAAATACCGGCAAAGCGAACTTCGCCGGTATTTCGTATCATAAACTTGTTCTGCGATCAAGCAGCCTGATCGCCCTCAGTAGCAGCGGTTTCTTCCTCACCCTCAGTCTCTGCTGCACTGTCAGCAGCTTCTGCATCTGCATCGGTCTCAGCTGCTTCCGCACCTGTCTCATCACCTGCATTTGCAGTGCCTGCAGAACCGGAATCGGTCAGGGTAAAGGTGACTTCAACAGTCGTCCACTGGCTGAAATCAGCAGTGTCTACACACTGTGCAGAGTAGTCTGCGCAAATGTCCAGTGCATTGCCGTCCTCATCATACAGCGGGCCATCCACACATCTGCCGTCACCGGACGGTGCGCTGACGTAGGAATTGAAAATGTTGGAGCGCAGCTCGATGCCGTCGTCGGAAGAAGTGTAGTTCTTCGCGGTCATCTCGATCTCCTTGCCGTCCACCTTGATGCTGTCGATGGTGATGACTGCGTTCGGATACAGCTCTGCACCGTGCGGGATCATGATAGACATGAAGGACAGGCCTTCCGGTACATACTGATCGGTCACGTCACCGGTGGTGTCATAACGGAAGCCGTTGGTATCAGCGGTAACAGAAACCGTGTAGGTGCCGTCGCCGTTAATGTCTGCGATGCCTGCATCATAGGCAAGCATATAGCCCTTGCCGTCTGTGGAAGAACCCCAGTACTGGATCCACCACTGACCGTCTACGATTGCCAGATATGCCTGACCATCCTGTGCGTCCTTTGCTTCCTCGAATTCCACATCAGCCTGTGTCACTTCGATCGCTGCCTCGGTGGTAGCTTCTGTGGTTTCCTCCACTGTCGTCGCCTCGGTCGGAGCCTCGGTCTCTGCTACGGAATCAGCCGGCTGATTGCCACAGGCAACTGCGGAGCCTGCGATCATCATTGCTGCCATCAGGCAAGCGAGATACTTCTTCATCTTCATAGTCATTTTCCTCATTTCTGCTTTGCCGGAATCAGATTCCGGTCGGTCTGAATGTTTATGTGACATAACCATCATACACGATTTTTGTCAAAAGTGCAATTCACAAATTGCACGAACTTTATTGCATTTCTAAATCCCAGATGGTACAGATTCGACAAAAATGTGTAAAAAAACCTGGTTTGTCATCTTTTTGAAAATGCTCTGCAATCGACTTGAAATCTTTGGAATTTCTGTGTTATCCTTCCTCCAGCTCCATCAGCTCCTCGAAGTCTGCCTCCGATCTCGCCTTTGCATTTCCGATGGCATCGCAGACCTCCTGCATCTTCTGGTAATCCGCGCAGACCTCCGGATCTGTCAGCTTCTCCTCCAGCGATGCGATCTCTGCATCCAGCGCTTCGATCTCCGCCTCCAGCTCGCGGATCCGGTTGCGGCGTGCCGCATCGGCACTGCGCTGCGCCTTCGATTTGTGGGACGGCGCTGCCTTGGCCCTGGCAGCGGCACGGGCTTTTTCAAGCTGCGCCGCCTGTTCGGCTGCAAGCGCTTCCGCCTTTTGCTGGGCTTTGATCTCCAGATATTTCTCGAATCCGTAAGGGTGCAGCACCGCGCCGTCGGGTGTGAGTTCGAGAAGCTGCGTCGCAAGGCGCTTGAGGAAGTAGCGGTCGTGCGAAACGAACAAGAGCGTCCCGGTGTAGCCGTCCAGTGCATCTTCAAGTACTTCCTTCATCGGCAGATCGAGGTGGTTGGTCGGCTCGTCAAGGAGCATGACATTTGCGTGTTCCAGCATCAGGAGCGCGAAGCAGACTCTCGCGCGTTCGCCGCCGGACAGCGCCGAGATCGGCTTGAATACGTCCTCTCCGGTGATGCGGACCTGTCCGAGGATGCTGCGGATCTCGCCGTCGAGCATCGCCGGAAACCGGTCGTGCAGTTCGTCGATGACAGTATTCAGGGGATTCAGGTTGGTGCTTTCCTGGTCGAAGTAGCCGAGTTTCACGTTTTTGTTAAACCGCATCAGGCCTTCATGCGGCAAGATGCCCAGGATCTCTTTTAATAACGTGGACTTGCCGATGCCGTTCACGCCGATGATGCCGAGTTTTTCGCCGCGTCGTACCTCGAAGTCGATCCCGGACAGCAGCGTCTTGCGCTCGCTTCCCTCGCCGACGGAAATGCCGGCACCGCGCACCTCCAGCACATCCAGCGGCGGCTCGATCTCATAGTTGAAATCCAGCCCGGCGCGTTTCTGCTGCGTCACCGGTTTTTCGATGCGCTCCATTTTGTCAAGCTGCTTCTGGCGGGATTTCGCGCTTTTGGAAGTGGATGCACGTGCCATATTCCGTGCGACGTAATCCTCCAGCTTGGCGATCTCCTTCTGCTGGAGCGCATATTCCTTTTCCTGGCGCTCGACGGCCTGTGCTTTCAGGACGGTGTAGGCGGAGTAATTGCCGCGGAAC